>NZ_JAEQBP010000004.1:0-14884 GCF_017846595.1 Campylobacter sp. JH23
TACCTCCATAAGCTAAACATTGAAATTTGCCCTTATCTCTTTGAAAATGTCCTTCATGTTTATCAAGATTTTTATAATCTTTAGTATGGGAAAATCCATCTTTTGCATAAGCTAAATCCTGTCCTATAAAAATGATGTTTTTATAATTTAGATGAGTTGCAAATTCATAAGCCATATGTGCAACACTTGGTCCATAACCTACATAGCCATATGGGCAAAGATTGATATTTTCAATAAAACTAGATGGCCTTGAAGTAAGTATAAAAGCTCTATTATTTTTTTGAAGATATTTTATGGTTTGTGGATAAACCCAACTTATACAAACAAACAAAACATCTTGATCAAATTCCCCAAAATCATTGTTAAAAAATTCAGAAGTTAAAGGAATCCTTTCCAAAGAAAGCACATAATCAGGCTTTATACCGTGTTTAGCTAAAATAGGATAAGAAGAATCCGCACAAAAAATCGTAGCTTTACTAGCATACTTTTTTAACAAAGGAAGTTGTTTAGTAAGAGATGGTCCTGTAGAAACAATGATAGCTGTATCACTTACACCCTTTCTTTTAGAAAGTAATTCTTTATAACTAGGATGAGTAATCATTTGAGGAAGATTATAAACAAATTGCTCTATACCTTGAAGAGCATCAAGAGGATCGTTACCATGAGAAACAATAGAATTTTTAAAATTTTCTGCTAATTTTTTATTCAATCCTAAAATATCTTCATGAAATCTTTCATAATAATGACTCATCAGTTCTAAAAAATAAATTCTAGAAAATTGAAAGAAAGGTTTAGAAGAACAAAGTTCATTATAATCTTGAATTTCTAGTTTATTTGTATTCAAAACCATCAATCTTGCACTTTGTAATTCATTTGAAAAATCTAAGATATGAAACATTATCCAAATGATTTCTATATCTTTTTCAAAAACAACAATATGTTGATGATTTTTATTTTGCAATAAAGCTTTAAATAAAATTCCATTTCCAAAACCATAAAAATACAATACAGGATAAAGTAGATATTTATCATTATAAGTGTTTAGCATAGTGTTTAATTCATCAATAACATTTTCATAAAGAAAAGTATTATACTTGTATCTTTTAAATTGATATCTAGATTATCTTTGCCTAAGATAAGTTCAAATTTACTTGATTTAATTTCTTTTAAACTTTCTTTTAAAAGAATATTACTTAAAGCCTCAATGTTTTTGTTAAAGAGTTCTTTTTGAGTAGGGGTGAAGGTCATTGGAAATCTCCTTGTTTTAAAGCATCGCCAAATTCTATATCTTTAGTGGCTTTTTTTCCTAAAAGTTCTTGATAAAATTTAGGATGTAGTCCAAAAGAAGGACGTACGGATTTTACATTTTCTTCGCTGAACATTTCACCTTTTTTGATATCCTTACTTGCATATAAGCTTCTTGCAAAAACACGGTTTTTAAGCGCCTTTTCATCTAGATCTAACTTACCATCGCCTAAAGCACTTTCAGCTTGTCTTACTGCATCTACCATAGCTTTAAATTCATCAAAATCAAGACTAAATTTACTGTCTTCACTTTCTATGCTTTTATCTAACATAAAATGCTTTTCTATCACTCTAGCTCCAAGTGCTACTGCCATAACAGGGGCTAAAAAACCAAAGCTATGATCACTTAGTCCCACTTCAACATTAAATTTTTCTTTTAAACTTGCTATGCCTTTTAAATTCATATCTTCTATGGCAGTAGGATAAGCCGAAGTGCATTTTAAAAAGATTAAATCAGGATTTTTTTCTTCTTTAAAAATTTCACAGATTTTAAAAAGTTCTTCTTCTGTAGCAATGCCCGTTGAAACGATAGTAGGTTTTTTTTCTTTGGCGATTAAACGCATGAAATTTTCATCATTAGCTTCAAAAGAAGCGATTTTATAGGCTATAGGATCAAAGCGTTTTAGAAATTCCAAATCTTCTTTAGCAAAGGGACTTGAAAAACAAAGTATGCCTTCATTTTGTGCGGTTTCAAAGATTTGAGAATGCCATTCATAAGGGGTTTTTGCACTTTCATAAAGCTCATAAAGTTTTCTTTTGTCCCAAAGTCCTCCTTTGATGATAAAATCTTCTTTGTCGCTATTTAGCGTGAGGCTATCTGGAGTGTAGGTTTGGATTTTTATCGCATCAGCACCTGCTTTTTTGGCTGCTTTTATGCTTTGAAGTGCCATCTCAAGACTTCCTGCGTGATTTGCACTAAGTTCTGCTATGATAAAAACCTTTTTATCGGTGTTAAAATTTCCTATTTGCATATTTTTCTTTCTTTGGTAAATTTCCTGACTAAAATGATATATAATTATATTATATATTTCTTCAATTTATATATTTATATTATATAAATATTACAACTTTGTTATGATTTTGCTTGGTTTCATTCAAAAAATGCCATAGGGATTTAAATCATAGAATTTATTCATTTTTTAATTTTTATATAATATAAATATATAAAATTATAAAATAAAATTTAATTATAACGATATATATTTAAGACTAATTAAAGGAAATTTATGAAATTTTGTAAAAAATGTGTGATGCCAGATACTAAGCCTGATTTACATTTTGATGAAGAAGGTGTTTGTGATGCTTGTCGTTCTCAAGAAGTTAAAAATCAAAATATTAATTGGCAAGAAAGAGAAAAAGAATTTTTTGAGCTTATAAAAAAATACAAAAAACATCCTGTTTATGATTGCGTTATCGGAGTAAGTGGCGGAAAAGATTCTACTTTTCAAGTGGTTAAAATGCTTGAACTTGGACTTAATCCTTTGTGTGTGTGTTTTGAGCCTAGCGTACCTACGAAAATAGGGCGCAAAAATTTAGACAATTTAAATCATCTTGGCGTGGATTTGATCCATATCAAGCGTGATCCAAAAGTTTATCAAAAACTTGCCCGTGAAGCTTTTATAAGAACAGGGGATAATGAGTGGCAAAACCATTTGGGAATTTTTACTTCTGTTCCACGCATAGCGGTAAATTTTGGAGTGCCTTTGATCATCTGGGGAGAAAGTCCACAGATAGAGTATGGCGGTCCTGCGAGTAGTAAAAATAAAAATATTTTAGGCAGAGAGTGGCTTGAAGAATTTGGCGGGCTTTTAGGAAATCGTGCTTCTGATATGCTTGGGGTAAATGGTATCGCTGAAAAAGATTTGTTTTTATATACTTATCCAAGTGATGAAGAACTTCAAAGAGTAGGGGTTACGGGGCTATTTTTAGGGTATTATTTTAAATGGGATTATAAAAAAATTCTTGAAATTTCTAAAAAATATGGTTTTTTAACTCTAGATCATCCTGTTGAGACTACTTATGAAAATTTTGAAAATTTAGATTGTTATTCTAATCATGTGCATGATTATTTAAAATACTGCAAATACGGCTTTGGTAGAGCAACGGATAATGCTTGTTTGGATATTCGTTTAGGTTATATCAGCCGTGAAGAAGGGGTGCGTTTGGTACAAAAATACGATGGCAAGCCCCCTAAAAAGGCTATTAAAAAATACCTTGAATTCAGTGGTTTTAGCGAGGAAGAATTTCAAAAAATAGTAGATTCTTTTACCAATAAAAAAATTTTTAAACGTGATGAAAATGGTAAATTTATAAGAGATTATGATGGTTCTTTGGTAAGAAAAGACGAGTGTGTTTTAAAATGATAGCGCTCATTGATTACAAGGCGGGAAATTTAAACTCTGTTGCTAAGGCTTTTGAAAAAATAGGAGCTACAAATTTCATAGCTAAAAATCCAAAAGATTTGCAAAAAGCAGATAAATTGCTTTTACCTGGAGTGGGATCTTTTAAAGAAGCCATGAAAAATTTAAAAGAACTTGGTTTTATAGAAGCTTTAAAAGAGCAAGTTTTAGTACAAAAAAAACCTATTTTAGGCATTTGTTTAGGAATGCAGCTTTTTTTAGAAAGGGGCTATGAAGGTGGAGTTTGCGAAGGACTTGGTTTTATAGAAGGTGAAGTAGTCAAATTTGAAGAGGATTTAAATTTAAAAATCCCACACATGGGTTGGAATGAGCTTGAAATTTTAAAACAAGATCCTTTGTATCAAGGCATAGATAATAAGAGTGATTTTTATTTTGTGCATTCTTTTTATGTGAAATGCAAAGATGAGTTTGTAAGTGCTAAAGCACAATATGGGCATAAATTTGTCGCATCTTTGC
Organism: Campylobacter sp. JH23; assembly: GCF_017846595.1. Classification (NCBI taxonomy): domain Bacteria; kingdom Pseudomonadati; phylum Campylobacterota; class Epsilonproteobacteria; order Campylobacterales; family Campylobacteraceae; genus Campylobacter; species Campylobacter sp. JH23. Next base: position 4,182 of record NZ_JAEQBP010000004.1, read on the forward strand.
AAAAAGATCATATTTTTGCGACGCAGTTTCATCCTGAAAAAAGTCAAAATTTAGGCTTAAAACTTTTAGAAAATTTTATAAGGCTTTAAATGTTAAAAACTAGAATAATTCCTTGTGTTTTGCTTAAAAATTCTCAACTTGTTAAAAGTATAGAATTTAAAGATTTTCGCACTATAGGGCATTTAACTTCAACAATGAGAATTTATAATGCACGCAATGTTGATGAGCTTATTATCTTAGATATAGATGCTTCAAAAAGTGGAGAAATAGATTTTGAAAGTATAGAAGATCTTGCTAAAGAATGTTTTATGCCTTTAACTATAGGTGGCGGGATAAAAACCCTTGAAGATATACAAAAGATTTTAAATTTAGGTGCGGATAAAATTTCTATCAATTCTAAGGCCTTAGAAGATATGGATTTTATAAGTAAAGCGGCTAATCGTTTTGGTTCTCAATGTATAGTTTGTTCTATAGATGTTAAAAGAAAAGGAGAGCAATTTTGTGTTTATGACAGGGGAAATTTACTTGAAAAAAGTCCTTTAGAACTTGCTTTAGAATATGAAAAAAAAGGAGCTGGAGAGCTTCTTTTAACTTCTGTGGATTTTGAAGGAAGGGCAAAGGGTTATGATTTAGAACTTTTAAAGATCTTTCAAAATAAACTTAAAATTCCTCTTATTATCAATGGAGGACTTAGCAATCCAAGTGATGGAGTTGAGGCTTTAAATTTAGGTGCTGATGCTTTAGCGGGTGCTTATATTTTTCATTTTTCTAAGTATACCCCTAAAGATGTAAAAGAAGAATTAGCTAGGCAAGGCTTTGCAGTCAGATTGCTTTAGGCAAATATGGTAAAAATCTTTATCTTCATCATAAATAGTAAAATGATTTTGTTGATATAATTTTAAAGCTTTGCGATTGTCTTTGAAAACATAAGCTTTAAGAGTATTTACTTTTAAGTTTTCAAAAGCGTATTTTATAATTTCATTCATTAAAATTTGTCCTACGCCTTTTAAATTAGGTTTTGCGTAAAGTCCAAATTCGCAAGATTTAGTTGTGATATTGACAAAATCAATTACGCCGATAATCTGTTCATCTTGAAAAACTAAAAAATATTTTTTGCTAGAATCTTGATGTAATTTTTTTAAAAATCTTAAATGTTCTTCAAAATCAATATATTTTGTTTTCATAAATTGATTGATATCGGGGTGATTACGCCATTTAAAAATCAGCTCTATTTCTTGAGAATTAAGTTCTGTGAAATTTTTAAGTTTTATCAATACTTATACTCCACTTCATACCCTTTTTTAGCAAGCCAAGTTGCTGTAGATTCTTGATTTTTAACATAACAAATAGCTTTGAAATTTGCCTTTAAAAGCAAGGCTTCATTGACTAAAGAACTTGCACTAATGATGAGTTTATTGCTTTCATTCATCAATTTTGCAATATTTTCATGATCGATAAATAATCTAATATTGTTATGTAATTTTGCAAATTTTTGCAATTTTTTAAGATTAGGATTAGAAGAGCTGGTTGCAATGCTGATGATTTTTGTTTTAGGTAATTCGCTAGCAATTTGTAAAGAAAGGTTTTTTATATCAGTTCCACCCATGCAAATGAAAAAATCATATTTTTTTTCTCTATTTTCTTTGGCCTCTTGATAAAATTCTTCCCTGATTAAAGCATAAGAAAAACCACATCTTACTTCGCATTTAAAAGGCACTAAACCTTCATAATCACTTGCTTTTGCATAGGCATTGACATTGAGTAAAATATCACAATGATGAGGCTTTATTTCATCATCAAAGCTTAGAATTTTCACCCCTGTTTCAAGCTTGATCAGTTTTTCATCATCTACGCTGATGCCATAGTGATCAATGATAAGAAGTTCAAATTTTTCTTCTTTGATGAGATTGATAAGCTCGTAGATACTTTCGCTACTAAGCTCATAAACAGGATAAGGAATTTCATCGATCAAGGAGCCTTCTAAAGGCAAGCAAGCAAAACTTACATCATCATATTGTTTAGCTAAGACTAGATCGCGTTTAATGTGTCCAAAGCCTATTTGACTGGAGCTATCGCTTCTAAAAAGCACTTTCATGATTTACCTTATAAAGTATTTTTGCAAATTCCAAATCTTGTATGGTGTCTATATCGCAAACTAAATTTCTTGGCAATACAAACACGCTAGAATGAGGTTTAAATATAAAATCTTCCTCAAGCCAAGCTTTGCTTGTACCAAAATAAAAAGCTCCTGCATCATGATAAGCTTTTGTTAGATCTTGTGAACGACTTTTATAATGTTTTTCATCAAACATATAAACTTGATTGTTTTCATTTAGATAAAATGCCCTTTGTATAGGATACTCAAACTCAGTAGCAGCAAATAAAAACTTGCTTTGATTTTGTATAAATTTTTCATAGGCTTGTTTTAAAATGTCTTTATTTAAAAGCGGAGCAGTAGCATAAAGGCAGCAGACATGATCATAAATTTGATTTTGGCTTTGTAAAATTTCTATGGCATTTTGCACTACAGCAGTGCTTGAAGCATAATCATCGCTTAAATTTTTATCACGCACAAAAGGAGCTTTTGCACCGTATTTTAAGGCTACTTCTATGATTTCTTCATCATCACTTGAAAGCACCACTTCATCAAAAATACCTGAATTTAAAGCATTTTCTATGCTATAAGCGATTAAAGGTTTGCCTAGGAAATCAATGATATTTTTTCTAGGAATTCTTTTTGATCCACCACGAGCAGGGATTATGCAAAGATTTTTCATAGTTAAGCCTTGTTTTTTGTGTTTTATTTTACTAAAATTTAAGTATAATTGTCTTTAAAATACAATAAAAGGCTTAAAATTGCTTATAAACCAAACCTTTGAAATCGATTCTTGTGATGATGTAGAACTAGGTATTAAAAGAACCAGTAAGCTTGAATATCGCATAAGTTATGATGATGAAAAAGATATTAAAGCCATAGTTTTTATAGTGGGTGGTTTTGGAGCTAATGCAAATATTTCTTTTTTAGATTTTGATAGGGAATATATTGCTAAAAATTTTGATGTTGTAGTGATACATGTTTTTTATCATTGTTTTTGTGCAAGACAAAGTATTGATCAAAAGTATAATCCAAAGCTTATTCCCAATCAAGATGATTTAGAGCGTGTAAATGGTATTTTAAAAAATATTAATTTAGGACATTTATCGGTTAATAAAGATAATTTTGAACAAATTATTCCTCTTATAGAGCAAAAAGTTAATAAAATGAAACAAGCAGGTTTGGTTGATGAAAGCCAAAAAATAGAACTTTCTTGTGATTTTATCCCACCCAATGGAGATTATCAAAACTATGGCGTTATGGCAGCTATTGATCATATCAATGCTTTAAAAGATTTAGTTAAACGTTTTCCAGAATTTGCAGATTTACCAAAAATTTATGGGGGGGGGTCTTATGGAGGATACCTATCTTTACTCATAGCAAAGATAGCTCCTTGGTATGTGGATGGCGTGATTGATAATTCGGGAGTTTGCTTGCCATTTTTAGCACATATTTTGGGAAGAGATATGAATCAAGGAGAATTTGTTTTTGAAGGAGATAATAATAGAATTTATTGTTTTGTGCAAAAATATTGGACTAGAAATATAAATTCTTCTTATTATTTTGGTGATGAAAATTATTTAATTAGAGCTGTTTTAAACTCAAATCATCTCAAAATTCAAGCAAGTATGAACAATAATACTATCTTTATAAGCTATCACAGCATGCAAGATATGGGCGCTCCAGTGCAAAATAAAATAGAACTTTATAAGTGTTATCAGGAATTAGGATATGATGCGACTTTGTATTTGGTAAAAGATGAAAATGATATAGATGGTAGATTTATAAAAAGTCTAGAGCACGGTCTTAGAATGACTGATAAAGCTTTATTTAGAAAAGAACTTCCTTTGATGCTTGAAAAACTACAAGGAAGAAAATTTGATATGAGTAAAAATTCTATCACTTATCCTTGCAAAGACAAGCAATTTATTTTTAAAGATAAAGATGATAAATTTGAGCTTGAAATTGTTTAAGATTATCGTTAGTAAAGTTAAGAAAGGATTGCTAGGGAGGGGCTTTGTAGATGGATATTTCCTTGCCTAATATAAAAATTAAATTTATGATTTTTTTAAAAAAAGTGAAATATTTTTGTATAATGATTTGTTTAAGTGGTTAATTTCTCTTGGTGAAAAAGGTGCTACCAATAATAGAAAAAGACTTTAAAATAATTTTCTGTTGAAGATGGCAAATGAGTTGCTTGAGTTGATAAATAACTCTAATTTTTCCACCGCATTGTTTTAGCCTATGCTTAAATAAAATCTACGCTTGAAACATAGTATATTTTTTCAAGTATTAAAATCAATAATTTCGATAAAGTTTTTAATTTTGCTAAAATCAATTTTCAAACTCATGGCATTAAAGGTAATTCCTGTGCCAAAACTAGCCATAAAAACTTGTTTTATACCCCCCCCCTTCCTCCATTCATAGTTTGCCAAATCAAAGGCTAATTTATTTATCGCAACATCGCCATAATTTTTTAAAGTTTCATCATTTTTAATTTCTTTGAAATTTAAGAGTTCTAATAATTTAGTTTTTATAAAATTATTTGCACTTCCAAAGAAAAATTCGCCTATTTTGCTTTTATCAAGTTTAAAATTATCAAAAAAATCATCAAAAAATCGAGGAAAATTTTCATTTAAGTGAGAAAATGTGAGATTTTTGTCCATATCGATAAAATCATTTGCTTCTTTAAAGCATTTTAGAGGAAAAGTTTCTTCTGTGGCTAATTTGGAAAAGATTTTTTGCGAGAAAAAAGCTTTTTCTTTTGTATTAGATTTTTCAAGCAAAATAACACTAGCACTGTCGCTATTACTAAGGTAGGTGATTTTATCTTTTTTGGGTATTTTTTTACTTTTTACACTTACGCAAATGAAAGCTATTTTTTTGATATTTTCATTATCTAGTAAAGAAAAAGCTTGCATTAGGCCTTGTAAAAATCCTGGGCAAAAAGCAATATTATCAAAACACAGAGTTTTTTCACTTAAACCAAGATTTTTATGGATTAAACTTGAAAGTGCAGGGGCTAGAAAATCTGGTGAAAAACTATAAACTAAAAGTACATCAAGCTCATCTTTTAAAAGCAAATTTTCTCTAAAAAGCTTTTCTAGTGCTTTGCTTGCTAAATCACTTGCATAGATATTATTAGGGCTTATGAAATGATGATTTATACCGGTATTTTGCTTTAAAAGTTCGTATTTTTTCTGGTTTAAATTGCATTCTTGTAATTCTTTTTCTAAGGTATGTGGATTTTTGGGTAAAACTATACTAATAGCCTTAATATTGTGTGAGTTTAATTTTAAATTCATTTTTACTTCTTTCTAGTATTTAATAGATAAATTGTAACTTATGAATGCTTAAAATTTAAGCACAAACGGAGTATAATTTTTTGTAAAGAAAGGATATAAAATGACAGCATATTTACATATAGGAACTACTAATACAGGAAATCAAGAAAAACAAGGCTTCTTGATGCAAAACGAAGAAAGGCTTTTAAAAAAAAGGCTATATTTATCCAAAAAGCCTTAGAGTGGCAAATAGGCATTGGGCTTTGGTAGATATGGTTTTAGAACTAGTTCAAAAAGAAGATATTTTGCAAAAAGAGAGTATTTTAAGTCATATCACAAATGAAAGACTTCTTAGAGCTATAGAAAATTTTAAAAGCGAAAGTGCTTTACATAAAGATAAAAAATTTATTTTTTCAGCTGAGGGTATAGTTTGGGATTTTTCTACTAAAAAACATGTAGAAATTTTAGAAAAGATTATGAGAGAGTTAGGTTTTACTCAAATTTATATTATTGTGTATTTTAGAGATACTTTGGGTTATTTAAACTCACATTGCTCTCAAGATCATAAAAACAATATGGAGTATTATTCTGCTGATTTTGCTCCGCAAGATCATCCTAGAAAATATATTTTTGACTATGAATGGATTTACAAAACTTATGCTGAGGTATTTGGAGAAGAAAATTTGATAGTAAGACTTCTAAGGGAGGATTATGTAGGAGGGACTTTACTTAAGGATTTTGTTTATCATTTAGGACTTGAATGGGATGAGAGTTTTGTTTTAAAACAAACCAAAAATGAAAGTTTTAATCTTTTAGGAATGGAGCTTATGTCAAGATTAAATCAAAAAGATTTAAAGCAGGATAATCTTAATTCTTTGCTTTTTATGGCAAGAAGAAAATTTGAAGGCAGCAAAGAAAAAAGATTAAAATTTGCAGTGCAAAAAGATATTGCTAAAGCTTATGTGGATTATTTTGCTTCTTCACTTGAATGGGTAAAAAACAAATATTTCCCGCATAAAAATTCTCTTTTTACTCCTGTGAATTGGGAAGAATATGAACAAAATTATACTTTAACCCATATGCTAAGTAAAGATTGGGATGATGTGGCGGATTTTATAGCACAAATTATTGTTTCTAAAAATGAAATCATCAGTTCTTTAAAAGAACAGCTTGAACTTGCAAGGAAAGATTAGTCTTTCATTGCAGTTTCAAGCATTTTTTTGATATTTTCAAAGCTTTCAAAATTTTCAGGTGTGATAAATTCTGCTTTTAAGGGTTTTTTATAAAATTTTTCTATTTCGGCAACCAAAGCCATGATATCGATACTATCGATAAAATCTTCACTTACTAGATTTTCCATACTCTCATTGATATCTGTTCTTTCTATATTGATAAAAAATTGTTTGATTTCTTGCATTTTATTCCTTTGTGATTTTTAAAATGACATTATCGCTTAAATTTAAAATTAAATCAAGCTCATTGATTTCATAAAATAAAATTTCTCTTTCTTCACCTAATATTTCTAATCTAGCTTTAGGAACTCCGCTTAAGGCACCGCAGTCCATAGCTCTTAAAAAGCGAGAAATTTTTTCTTTATTCCAAGTAAGATCTAAATAACCATTATTTGGTAAAGATAATTTTTTGTGATACCCCCCCCCTGAAATTTGCATTTTAAAAGCTTTATTTTTTAAAATTTCTAAAGCTTCTCTAAATAAAGTTAGAGCAAGTTTGTGTTGAGCGTTTAAAAGACTTAAAGCAGTACAATTATTATCAAGTTTTATTTCTTTTTGAACTAAAATATCACCTGTATCTATACTTTCTTTAACCATATGCCAAGTAATACCTGTTTTTTTTATCGTTTTCCCATATACTCCAAATATGTGCATTACATCCTCTGTGAAAAGGTAATAATGCGTTGTGGTAATTAATAATAGTATTTTTTTGAATACATTCTTTTTTGAAAATATAAAAATTATTAGCACTAATAATAAGGCAATTTTTAAGATTTTTAAAGAAATCATCTAAATTTTCTATATTTTTTACAAAATTTACTTCTTGTCTGAAAAAATCATTAGCTATTTTTTGGCATTCTTTGGCTACTTTGCCTGTGCCTATGATGTAAATATATGAGTAAGTCATTAGAAATTCCTATAAAATTTTAAATTAATATGATTAAAACAAAAACCCGCCCTTTTATAAAAATTAATGGCTTTTTGATTTTTTTCTTCTACAAAAAGTTTAAAGAATTTATTTTGAGTATTGGCTGCAAAATAATGATTTAGTAAAGCAAAAGCCACATTTTTATGCTTTAAATTTCTATCTACAGCTATAAAATCTAAAAAATTAGCATTGAGAGTTTGAGTGTAGATCAAAGCAGCGCGAATTTTTTGATTCTCTTTATAAACAAGTATATTGGGTATTTTTTCTTCAAGATTTTTTTGTGAAAAATAAAACAAATATGGATCAAAATATTTTCTAAAAAAGCTATAAATTTCCTTGCTATCTTCATGTGAAGCTTTAGAGATAAAGGTAAATTTTTTTAATTTTATCTCATCTTTTTTGAGTATCATTTGTTTATGATTGAGTATTTCTTTAAAATGATTGAGTTTTAAAAAATCATTATGTTGTAAAAGTTGCTTATCGGTTTTGGTTAAGATTTTTATATAATTAGCCTTTAAATTAAAATTCTGTAAATCATTGATAAAATAATATAGTAAATTATCTACACGATTAAAAAAGAAAAAATTATTGTTTTTATATTTTTGTAAAATAAATTCCTGTTTTAAAATTTTTTCTTCAATTGTACCAAAATTGTCATAGTAATTACTTAACTTAAATCCTTTATAAAAAGCTTTTTTAAACAAGTTCTTTTAAAACCTTTCTATCAATTTTACCATTTTGATTAAGCTTAAATTTGTCGAGTTTAATAAAATTTTTTGGGATCATGTAAGAAGGTAATTTATCTTTCAAAAAATCTTTAAAATTAATTTCTTCTTCACTTTCATAAAAACAAATAATATCTTCTTTAAAAATACAAGCACTGTTTTTAATATTCACATGAGAATTTATCACGCTTTCTATTTCTCCAAGTTCTATTCTATGTCCCATATATTTTATCTGATTATCTGCTCTTCCGTAGCATAAAAGCTCTCCAAATTCATTATAAGAAACGATATCTCCTGTTTTATAGAGTAAATCTAAATAATTATCATGTAAAGGATTTTGAATAAAAGCTTGTTTGGTTTTTTCTTTGTCATTATAATACCCTAAAGACAAAGAAGTTCCACGCACGAAAAGCTCCCCTTTAACACCTATTTGTTTAGGACTTATGAAATTAATATTTTCATCAAAAACTAAAAGTTCTGTGTTTTTACATGCTTTGCCTATAGGTAAAAGTTCTTCATCTTTAAAAGTACGATTGATGATATAAAAAGAACATACATCAGTGATTTCTGTTGGACCATAAAGGTTGGCAAATAAAGCATCGGGTAAGTGTTTACGCCAAATATTTAGCTGTTTATTGGGCATGATTTCACCACAAAAAAGTATCTTTTTTAAGGCGTTTAAACTAAAATTATTCAAAGCTTCAGTATTTGCAAAATAAATCAGCACCGAAGGTACCCAAAATATAGTGCTTACTTTTTCTTTTTCAAGACATTCTAAAATTTTATTTGGAAAGGCAAAAAGATGATTAGGTAAAAGGTGTAAAGTTGCTCCTGATTTTACACTTGAAAAAATATCTAAAATGCTATTGTCAAAATAAAATGGTGCTTGATTGGCTAAAATTTCATTCTCATCAAATTTAAAAGTCTCACACACCCAAAAAGTATAATCAATCACACTCTTATGTGCTATGCTTACTCCTTTAGGAATACCTGTGCTCCCACTTGTAAAGAAAACATAGAGTAAATTAGTATCTATGTGTTTTTCTTTAGCATTTTTTAGCAAACTCTCATCTATATTAAAACTTTCAAAGTCTTGTGTATAAAGCGTAGGCAAATCTAAATTAAATTTTAAATCCTTTGAAGTGATAAAAAGTTTAGGTTTTAAAACCTCTATGACTTTTTCTACTCTTTCTTTAGGACTTTTCTCATCTAAAAGGGTATAAAAATTTCCACTGAGTGCCACTCCAAAAAATGAAATTAAACAATCAATCCCCTTAGGTAAGATGATTAAAACAGGAGCTTGAGTAGGTTTATTATTTTTTAAAGTTTTTAAAATTTCACTGGCTAGTTTTTTAGAAAAAAGATCAAAGTCTTTGTAAGTGATTTCTTTTCTTTCCTTGGCAAAGGGTTCTACAAAAGCAGTTTTTTCGCTAAATTTGATTAAACTTTTTTCTAAAAAATCATAGATATGAGTTGTCATGATTTACCTTTTTAATTTTTTGTAATATAATATCGATAAATTAATAAAAAAGGCCTTTATATGCTCATAAACCAAAGCTTTGAAATCGATTCTTGTGATGATGTAGAATTAAATATAAAAAGAACTAGCAAACTTGAATACCGCATTAGCTATGATGATGAAAAAGAGATTAAAGCTATAGTTTTTGTCATAGGAGGTTATGGAGCCAATGCAAATATATATTTTTTAGATTCTTATAGAAATTATATTGCTAAAAATTTTGATGTTGTAGCAGTGCATGTTTTTTATCATTGTTTTTGTCAAAGGCGTTCGGATGTTGAAAAGTATTCAACATTAGCAGATTTTACAAAAGATGATTTAAAATTAATAGAAAAAGTGCTTCGTAAATACAATATTCCATGTGATCAATTAGCCAATAATACTGTAGTTAGTCATTGTGAATATTTGAGCGAGATTATGACAGAATTAAAAATGTTAAATCGATTGCCTTATGATTTTGAAGAAAGACTAAGTGCAACTTTTATTCCTTCGCGTGGAGAATATCAAAATTTTGGCATTATGGCAGCTATTGATCATATCAATGCTTTAAAAGATCTAGTTAAACGCTTTCCAAAACTTGCAGATTTACCAAAAATTTATGGAGGGGGGTCTTATGGAGGATACTTAGCCTTGCTCATAGCAAAAATAGCTCCTTGGTATGTGGATGGCGTGATTGATAATTCGGGTTCGGCTGTTCCACCGCTTAATTATATTATTGGTAGAGAGTTGGAATTTAAAAGCAAAGATACTAATGGGGATATGTATATGCAGGGCGATCATTTTTTTGTGAGTTGTTTTCTAAAAACCCACTGGACGCGTAAAGAAAATTCACCTTATTTTTTTAATAATGAAAATTATTTTATTAGAACATTGTTAAATAAGGATCATTTGATTTTGCAAAGTCAAAAAAATAAAAATAT
>NZ_JAEQBP010000004.1:14982-260105 GCF_017846595.1 Campylobacter sp. JH23
ATGCAAGAAAATTCCATCTCTTATCCTTGTGGAAATAAAGTGTTTACTTTTAAAGATGTAGAAAATCAGTTAAAATTGATCATTAATTAAAAAGGAAAATATATGCTCATAAACCAAAGCTTTGAAATCGATTCTTGTGATGATGTAGAACTAGGTATTAAAAGAACCAGTAAGCTTGAATACCGTATAAGTTATGATGATGAAAAAGAGATTAAAGCTATAGTTTTTATAATAGGAGGTTATGGAGCCAATGCAAATATATATTTTTTAGACTCTTATAGAAATTATATTGCTAAAAATTTTGATGTTGTAGCAGTGCATGTTTTTTATCATTGTTTTTGTGCAAGACAAAGTATTGATCAAAAGTATAATCCAAAACTTATTCCAAACAAAGATGATTTGGAGCGTATTAATAATATTTTAAAAAATATTAATTTGGGACATTTACTAGCTAATGAAGATAATTTTGAACAAATTATCCCTTTTATCGAGCAAAGAGCTGGAGAAATTAAACAAGCAGGTTTGGTTGATGAAAGCCAAAAAATAGGACTTTCTTGTGATTTTATCCCGCCTAATGGAGATTATCAAAATTTTGGCATTATGGCAGCTATTGATCATATCAATGCTTTAAAAGATCTAGTTAAACGCTTTCCAAAACTTGCAGATTTACCAAAAATTTATGGGGGGGGTCTTATGGAGGATACCTATCTTTACTCATAGCAAAAATAGCTCCTTGGTATGTGGATGGCGTGATTGATAATTCGGGTTCGGCTGTTCCACCTTTAAATTATATTTTAGGAAGAGAAATGGAGAGCGGTTGTGATTATGTTTTAAATAGTTCGCATATTTTAATACAATGTTTTCTAAAAACCCACTGGACGCGTAAAGAAAATTCACCTTATTTTTTTAATAATGAAAATTATTTTATTAGAACATTGTTAAATAAGGATCATTTGATTTTGCAAAGTCAAAAAAATAAAAATATTATTTATGTGAGTTATCATAGTAAAGAAGATCCTTTAACTCCAGCAAATTTTAAAGAACAAACCATGCAAATATTAAAAATTTTAGGTTACGATGTAAGCTTAAATTTGATAGATGAAAATAAAATTGATGGAAAATTTATTAAAAATTTAGATCATGGTTGTGGTATACCTGATAAAGCCTTATTTAGAAAAGAACTTCCTTTAATGCTTGAAAAACTACAAGGAAGAAAATCTTTCATGCAAGAAAATTCCATCTCTTATCCTTGTGGAAATAAAGTGTTTACTTTTAAAGATGTGGGAGATAAATTTGAATTAGAGATAAAAGATTAAAACCTTTAAGGTTTTAATCAAGCTTTGCTAAATTGATTAAATCACTCACTTTTTGACAATTTTTCAAGTCCTCGGCTGTGATTTTTAAAGCAAAAAGATTTTTATAAAGCACCATCACAGATACAAAAGCCAAACTATCCCACTCATCTATATCATCAAGTAGCATATCTTCATTTAAGTCTTCATCTCTATGCATAGCTTCTTTAAGCTCTTCTAAAAATTCAGTTTTTGTCATTATTTCTCCTTTGTGTAAATTAAAATATCTTTTGTGTATAAATCTTTGAAATTCAACACCGCACTTCCCCAGCTAAGCCCTGCACCAAAAGCACTTAAACTCGCTTTAAATTCTTTTGGAGTATCTAGTTCGCAAAGTAGGGCAGGTAGTGAACAAGCGCTTAAATTAGCGTATTTTTCCATGATAAAATTAGGAACTTTATCATCATTAAGTTTTAATTCTTCTTTAATACAATCAACCAAATACGCATTAGATTGATGAAAAAGATGAAAAGCAATGTCTTTTTCTTCTACCTTGGAAAATTCTAAAATTTCTTTAAAGCTTTTAGGTTCGCATTCTAAAGCCATATTAAAAATATTTGCTCCGTCCATATAAAGATTTTCTAATTGTCTAAACTCCTCAGTTTGCATGAGTGAATCATCGTTGAAAATATCTGCTTTAGGTATTCTCATCGCACCTTTTGGAATGATGAGTTTATCAAAATGTCTTCCATCGCTTCCAAGCTCAAAAAAAGCTTCATTAAAATCCGTTTTTTCAATTAAAGTTGCACTTACTCCATCGCCAAAAATAGGGGCTAAATTCATATTTTTAGGGTGGATGAATTTGCTTAAAGTATCTCCACAAATGAGTAAAATTTTACCTAAGCCACTTTGTATTAAAGAATGAGCGACAAATAAGCCGTATAAATACCCTGCACAAGCTTGCCCTAAATCAAAAGCTATGGTTTTAGAGCTTAAATTTAAAAGCTGATGTAAATAACAAGCCGTAGAAGGCATGAAAAAATCAGGACTTTGAGTTACTACGATGAGTGCATCAAGACTATTTTTATCTATATTTAAACCTTGTAAAAGTGTATTGGCTGCGTGTTTACCAAGATCGCTTACACAAGTGTTTTCATCACAAATATAACGTGTTTTTAAGCCTATGACTTTTTTCATTCTTTTAAGGGTTTTAATATCATTTGAAAAAACGCTTTCTAACTCATCATCAATGCAAATTTTATGTTCAGGTACGCTTACGCAAATGCCTGAAATTTTGGCTTTATCAAATCTAGTTTTCATGGATTATAAGTCCTTTAAAGTTTAAATTTTGAAATGAAACAAGGGCTGAGTTTTTTTCAATTTCTTTAGAAATTTGTTCTAAAAAGCTCAAAAATGGCATATTTCTTTCGCCTTTTTGATAGTAAAGCCTTGCATTATTGTTTTTAAGATCAAAGAAATGTAAAGCTAGTTCAAAGGCTTTAAAAAACATTCTAGTTTCAAGTTTTCTACCTAAAGCCCTACAAGAAATGCAAAGATCATCGATAAATAAATTTCCTTCTTTGCAAGAAAAAACAAAAATAGCGATAATCCCACTATCGCTTAATTTATCACTCATGCTCACACTTACAATGAGTTCTTTTTGCATGTGTTGTGCGACTTTTTCTTGATTTAAGCGTGTGTAATTAGCGATAAATTGATTGGTTTTGCCTAAAAGTTCGCTAATGCGAGGGATATTTTGCAGATCATTTTTGCTAAAATTTAAGCTGATTTCAAGATTTTGAAAATATTCTTCATCGCTTAAGCTTTTAAGCTCTTCTCTTAAAGCATTGGCTGCTATATCTTTGGCACGAATTTGATCTTCTTTGGTATTTGAAAGTTTTAAAAGATTAGGAAAAAGTTTGATTTTATAAAGTATATTTTCATCGCATAAAAGTGTTTTAACGCCTGTAAATTTCGTATTTTCAAGCTCGGCGATATTATCATCTATAAAAAGCATAGCGTTAGTATTTATATTAAATTTTTTAGCAATTTTTAAGATATTTTCACCTTTTGGCTCCCAATTGATCATTCTAGCATCAAAATCATCCCATTGTAAGATGAAATCTTTCCTTATTTCAAAAAGTTTTTTTGCGTCTTTTTCTTCATTTTTTGAAGCTAGGGCAAGTAAAAACCCTTGTTTTTTAAAAGTTTTAATTTTTTCTTGTAAGGTTTTGTGCAAAGGACTTAAATTAAGATTATCTATACCCTCTTCACCTAAAATTCCTTGATACAAGGTATTATCAAGATCAAGTACAAGAGCTTTAAGAGCGGGTTTTACAAGTGCAGGGATGAGACTAAGTCCTAAAATTTGTGCTAAAAAAATCAAGGCTTTATTATTAAGCTTAGAGCCTGTAAGTTCTTCTTTAGCTAAGTCTAAAATATCTTCTTCATCAAAATACTCTTTTATGAGTTTTTCTATGTTAAAAATTTCACAATTTAAAATTTTTTTATCTGTTTTAAATTCTCCTAAACTAAGAACTAAAATAGGGTTTTGTGAAATTTTTCTTAGTTCTAAAAGTCTTTCTTCTATAAAATTTTGCACATTATTTTTATAGCGGGTTAAATCTAGCCATAAAAGTTCTAAACTAGCTTCTTTAAAGTTATCAAAACTCAAGCTATCATCATAAGAGCTGAAATTAAACTCAGCTCTTAAATTAGCAAAATGTAAAAAAGGAGCAATGATACTTTGCACTCCTTCAAAAGCATGATTTCTATGGACATTAATAAGAAGATCTTGACTTTTGTTAAAGTCTAATTCTTTGGCGAATTTTATAAGCTCATTGCGTTTTAAATGGGGTGAAAAAAGATTCATTTTAGCTCCACAAGTTCGATTAAAAGCCTATTTGGCATCATGATAAAACAAAGTTTAGCAAAATAGCTTGCTTGCATAATAGGAACAATACAAATGCCTCCTTGTTGTTCCAAAAGAATTAAATCTTGGGCGATGTTTTTACTTTCATAGGCTAAATGATACATTTTGGTATTATTTTTTAAATAGCTATCTAGCGGTCCTTTATCGTTTAAATTTTGCAAAAGTTCAAATCTATACTGTGGAAATGCTTCATTACAAGGAATGATAAATTCGCCTCTTACCCCTTGTTTTTCATCTATAAATTCTGATTCTTTATAAAAACCTAGTTTAAAAAAACATTCCCTTTCTTTTTCTAAATTTTTACAAGCCACGCCTATATGATGAAGGGGTAAATTGAGTGTTGTATTAAGCATTTAAAACTACTGCCATAGTGATAGCATTTTTAAATTTCAATGCTTTTTCTAAACTATAATCATTTGCCATAAAACATTCATAAGTCTTAAGCTTTAAGCCTGATTTTTCTATCAAATCTTTAACTTCATCAGGATGGGAAAATAAATAAATATGATCAATAGCAGGAGCATTGATAGGAATAGTTGCAAAAATTTCCCCTCCATCGCTAAGAAGTTCTTTAGATCTTTTAAGGAATTCAAGAGGTTTTTCTACGTGTTCTAGCACTTCTCCAATCACTATCAAATCAGCTTTTTTATCAAAATCATAAGTAAAAAAATCTTGACATAAAAAATCACATTTTGTAATCAATCCCCCTACTTGTTGTTTTACCATTTTTTGAGTAAGTTCGCAACTTGTTGGAGAGATATCAAGTCCATAAAAGGCGGAAAATTTACCACTTTTAACTGCTCTTGCAAAATATTCTCCATGGCCAGGGCCTATTTCAAAATAAGTTGTTTTTGGAGTAAAATTTTTTAAATATTGTGAAAAGTACTTTCTCACTTTAATATGAGCTATCCAAACAAAAGAAGAAAGAGCTAGGCCTATCATGTATTGTTTCATATAGCTTTCATTAAAATAAACTTTATCCTTAACTTCATCAAAGCTAGAATAACGATAAGCCCCATTTTCTATGAAAAATTTTGTTTCTTCTAAAGTATCGTTAAGGATCAATAAATAACAATCGCATTGTTCTTCTATGCTGATACCATCTTGAATATAATAAGAAATTAATTTATCAAATTCCTCTTCGTCTTCTTGTGAAAATTCAATTTTTTTAAGATATTTAGAATGGATAGGATTTTTTTGAGCGATGGCTTGAAATAATTTTTCAATATTTTCTTTCATTTTTCTGCCTTTAGGGTTTGAATTTTTTCTAGTAAAGCGCTTTGAGATTTTAAGAGACTTAAATCTTCTTTGTTAAATTTGATTTCAAATTCTTCTTCTAAACTCATGATGATATCAATATGAGCTAAAGAAGTCCAGTTCTTGCAGTTTTCCATGCTTAAATTTGTATTTTCATCTACTTTGGTTTCAAGTATATTTTCTAAAATTTCATAAAATTGTTTTTCCATTGTATACCACTTTCTTAAGAATGTTTAAAATTAATATATTGTATCATAAAATTTTTCATTAATTATAAAATATTTTATTTAGGTTTTAACATGGAAAAGATAATACGATTTATAAATTTCTTAGAGTTAAATAAAGATGATTTTATTTTATTTACAGGGAATTTGATGCAATTTTTGCAAAATATAGATGGAGATAATAGAAAAAAATTAAATTTTTTATTAGATTGTATGAAAGATAATGTAGATACACTAGCTATTCATACTTTTAATTGGGATTTTTGTAAAGGTTTGGCATATGATATTTTAAATTCTAAATCACAAACTGGAGCTTTAGGTAATATAGCTCTTAAAAGAGATGATTTTAGAAGAACAAAACACCCTATTTATTCTTTTGCGGTTGCTGGAAAATTTCAAAAAGAACTTGTTGTGCTTGAGAATAAGGGAGCTTTTGATAATAATTCTCCTTTTGCTTTTATGCATAAAAATAATGCAAAAATGATTATTGTAAATTTGCCTTTGCAAGATTCTTTTACTTTTGTGCATTATGTGGAAGAGTGTTTAAAAGTCGATTATCGTTTTAACAAAAGTTTTGAGGCTTTATATACAGACGAAAAAGGATTTACGCAACTGAAAACTTATGATATGTTTGTTCGTAAAGATGGAGTTTTAACAGATGTTAATGGTTTGGAAAATCTTTTTATAAAAGAAAATGTGATGGAGCTTAAAAAATTTGAAAATCTTTGTATTAAGAAAATCGATTTATCTAAGGCATATGATGTAATTGTTAAGGATATTGAAGATAATCATGCTAAAAATTTAATGAATTATGCTTAAAAGTTTATATTCTAAAATTTTTTCCAAAAGTTCTTTAAATTCATAAGCTTGCATATTTAAGATATTGGCTATATCGATGATATCATTCTCTCCATCACAGTAAGCTAGAAAATTACAAGCTAAAGGAATGTCATTGGCAGTGCTAAGGGTATGATATAGTCCTCTTTTGCCAAGATTGGGCTCGCATACTATGGTGTTTTTATATACGGCGTTGATTTCTAGATTTAAAATCATTTCTTGTATGCTTTGAAGTCCACCCATTAAACCTTTTTCAGAGATAAAATTGAGATCATCTTTGCTGGTGTGGTATTGTTCGTATTCTAGGTATCTTGTGCGACATACTCCTACAATGCCAAGATTTACAAGCGGAGCATTGTATTGTCTTTCATCGCTTCCACGATCCAAAAAACTAAAAGCTTTGAAATTTTCTTTATTTTTAAGCGTATGCAAGGCAACTTTATCGCTTAGAGTGTTTTCTTTAGGTGTATGTATGAGTGAGTAAGCATGATCATCGCCTAAGCAAGAAAGCACAAAGCCTGCTTTAACATATTTTTTTAAATGCTCTAAATGTTTGCTAAGATAGACTATAGACCCTATGGTTTCAGGGATGATGACAAAGCGGTAATTATATTTTCTTTCTTTTAAACTCAAAAGCCATTTTGCTAGGAAAATAGCCACCACAGGGCCACTAAGCTCATTATTTGCCATGGAAGGATGACAAAGATAGGTTGAAATTAAAATTTCATCTTTTGAATTTTGCGTACTAGGTAGGATAAAATCAGCATAATCCAAAACCCCATTTTCATCATGTTTCGCATTGATATAGACTTTGTATTTGCCTTTTTTGAGTTTTTTTCTTTCATTATGCGTGAGACAAAATCCCCAACGTCTTTTGTAATAACTCGTTACATAAGGAATAGCATCGGGCATTTCTTCTATGGAGTAAAGATGATCTTGAAGTTCTTCTAGTTCGATTTCTTGATCGATAGCTTCGCTATAATTTAGAAGGTGTAAGTTATGCTTTTTAAAATCACAAATTTTTTCTCCTTCTGGAGTGATAATATAGGCTTCTTTGGCGTTCCATTCATCAGGGACTATCCAGTCAAAAACCTTTGTACCACTTTTTATAGAGTGAAATTTGAGTATCCCCCCCCCAGAGTTTTATTTAAAATTTCTAAACTAGCTCTAAAACCTTGTCCTGTGATACTTCTAGGGATGGGAAAAAGTTCACAAGCTAGTTCATACATAGCCTTTCCAGTTTGGCTAAAATCTTGGCTTCTAAAGTCTAGCTTATCCACAATATCCCTTTTTAACTTTTTCAAGAATGCTAAATAAAGTATCTTTTACAAATTTTGCATCTTTTAGATTCATTTCTTGATGACAAGGTATGCTAAGCTCGGCTTTGTAAAAATTATCCGCATTTTGGAGTTTGATTTCCCCTAAGAGTTTTTTATAAAAACTAAACTCATAAGTTGGTTTATAATGTACCTGCACGCCAATTCCTGCATGAAGTAAGCTTTCAAAAAGTTCTTCTTTTTGACAATAAAATTCAGGAAAAAGCAAAATAGGATATAAATGTCTCGAGCTTTTTTTATAATTTTTGATTTTTATCGTGGAAAAATAAGGATTTTTTTCAAATTCTTTATCGTAAAAACTTGCGATTTCTTCTCTTTTTTCAAGATTGTGATCGAGTTTTTTAAGCTGGTTTATCCCTAAAGCACAAGCAACATCGCTTAAGCGGTAATTATAGCCAAGTTCTACCATATCGCTATCCCAAAGCCTTTTTTTAATTATGCCATGGCTTCTTAAAAGCTTGATTTTGGTGATAAGCTCTTCATTATCACTCACCACAGCCCCACCTTCAAAAGTAGTGATGGGTTTAACAGGATGAAAAGAAAAGATAGAAAGATCGGCTTTTTTTCCTACTTTTTCACTTTTATATAAGGCACCTAAAGCATGGCTTGCATCATCGATTAAAGGGATATTGTATTTTTTAGCAAGGCTTGAAATTTCATCTATTTCAACGCTATTTCCCCCAAAATCCACCACGCTAATAGCTCCTATATTTTTACTATTTTTTAAAAGTCTTGCTTCTAGTTTTTTTTCATCAATATTGCCATCGTTTTTAATGTCGATAAACTCTACCTTAGCTCCAGCTATTAAAGCCGCATTAGCCGTAGCAGCGAAGGTTAAAGGAGTGGTTAAAACGATTTTTTCTTTGATGCCTAGTGCTGTATAGGCAAGATGAAGGGCTGAAGTGGCTGAGTTTAATACACAAGCGTGTTTTACGCCCACATATTCACAAAGGGCTTCTTCAAATTCATCTACCTTTTTACCCCCTGTTAAAATTTCATCTTTTAAAGCTTTTGTAAGCGCATCTATATCGCTTTGATCGATGTTTTGATGAGAATAAGTAAGCATTTTAAAAACCTTCGGTGTGATTGATGATTTCTAAAAGTTCTTTTTCGCTTGCCCATAAAGGATTATTATCCGAACTATAAGAAAAACCATCTTTTACCTTTTGTCCTTTTTCGCCTAGGGCATTGATACTAAAGTCATTATCTTTATCTACAAGTTTAATGCTAGGGCTTATGGCATAGTAGTTTTCAAATTCATAAGTTAAATGACTATCATCGCTTGAAATCATGATTTCATGTAGTTTTTCTCCTGCTCTGATACCTATGATTTTATGACTTAAATTAGGAGCTAAAGCATGAGCTAGATCGGTGATTTTCATCGAAGGAATTTTAGGGATGAAAATTTCTCCTCCGTGCATTCTTTCAAAATTACTCAGCACAAATTTCACTCCATCTTCAAGGCTGATCCAAAAACGAGTCATTCTTGTATCGGTGATAGGAAGTTCTTTAGCACCTTGCTCAATAAGCTTTTTAAAGAAAGGTACTACCGATCCTCTTGAACCTACAACATTGCCATATCTTGTAACACCAAAGCGTGTTTGTTTGTTACCTGCTATATTGTTTGCAGCGACAAAAAGCTTGTCGCTTGCAAGTTTGGTTGCACCGTATAAATTTACAGGATTGCAAGCCTTGTCTGTGCTAAGAGCGATACATTTTTTAACCCCATTTTCAAAGCAAGCATCGATCACATTTTGAGCGCCATGGATGTTTGTTTTTATACATTCCATAGGGTTATATTCAGCAATAGGCACATGCTTCATCGCAGCAGCATGTATAACAAAATCCACATCACGCATAGCAGTGCTTAAACGCTCTTTGTCTCTTACATCTCCTATGAAATAACGCATGCAAGGAGCGTTAAAAACGCTTGCCATTTCAAATTGTTTAAGCTCATCACGAGAATAAATGATGATTTTATTAGGTTTATAATTTTCTAATAAAACCTTAGTATAGGTTTTTCCAAAAGAGCCTGTTCCGCCTGTGATTAAGATATTTTTTTTGTTAAACATTTTGCCTTCCTTTGTTTAAGTTTTTTTAAAATTAAAGCAATAAGTGTTCCTATTTTAAAATTCTTGGTAAGGTTATACCCGTTTGAGCTTGATACTTGCCTTTTTTATCTTTATAAGTGGTGTCACATTTTTCATCGCCTTGCAAAAACAACACTTGCGCTATACCTTCATTGGCATAAATTTTTGCAGGTAAAGGCGTAGTATTTGAAATTTCTATAGTGATATGTCCTTCAAAACCTGGTTCAAAAGGGGTAACATTGACGATGATGCCACATCTTGCATAAGTGCTTTTGCCAAGACAAATAGCTAAGACATCATCAGGCATTTTAAAATACTCTATAGTTCTAGCAAGTGCAAAAGAATTTGCAGGAACTATACATACATCACCTTCAAAATCCACCACATTTTCTTCTAAAAAATTTTTTGGATCCACTACAGTTGAATTAACATTGGTAAAAATTTTAAACTCACGCCCTACGCGTATATCATAACCATAGCTTGAAAGTCCATAGCTTACCACACCTTTTCCTATATTTGCTTCGCAAAATGGTTCGATCATCTTGTGTTCTAATGCCATTTTTCTTATCCAATTATCCGCTTTTAAGCCCATTTAATATACCTTTATTTTTAAACATAATTTTTTTTGGATTATAGCTTATTTTTTATATTTTATGAAACTTTTAAGCGTGAAATTTTATTTTTTAAAGTTAAATTTCAAGTTTTTTAATATAATACTAGATTAAGTTCTTAAAATCAGGAGACGAAAATATGACAAAAGAAGAGATTAAAGAATTAGTAAATTTGTTTGCCGAGGCTAATATCAGTAAAATAAAAATCAAAGAGCAAGATGGATTTGAAATCGAACTTGAAAGAGATATGTGTTGTGATGTTCCAGCTCCTTTGGCTTGCCCACCTGTTCCAGCTCCACAGCCTATTAATGTTAATGTAGTTAATGAAGCACAGCCTTCAAGTGCAAAATCAAATAAACCAAGTATAAACAGCCCTATGGTAGGAACTTTTTATCAAGCTCCAAGCCCAGGTGCAGCTCCTTTTGTAAAAGTGGGCAGTTCGGTTAAAAAAGGCGATACTATTGCTATCATCGAAGCGATGAAAATCATGAATGAAATTGAAGCTGAATTTGATTGTAGAATAGTAGAAATTTTAGTTGCAGATGGTCAGCCTGTAGAATTTGGTATGCCTTTATTTACGGTGGAGAAATTATAAAATGGAAATTAAAAGCATTTTAATTGCTAATCGTGGAGAAATAGCACTGCGTGCTTTAAGAACGATTAAAGAAATGGGAAAAAAAGCAATTTGCGTTTATTCTGAAGCAGATAAAGATGCTTTGTATTTAAAATACGCTGATGCAAGCATTTGTATAGGCAAAGCAAGAAGTTCTGAAAGCTATTTAAATATCCCAGCTATTATTACAGCAGCTGAAATTGCAGAAGCGGATGCGATTTTTCCAGGTTATGGATTTTTAAGCGAAAATCAAACTTTTGTTGAAATTTGTGCTAAACACAATATCAAATTTATAGGGCCTTCGGTTGAAGCTATGAATTTGATGAGTGATAAATCAAAAGCTAAGCAAGTTATGCAAAGAGCAGGAGTTCCTGTTATACCAGGAAGTGATGGAGCTTTAGCGGGTGCTGAAGCGGCTAAAAAACTTGCTAAAGAGATCGGTTATCCTGTGATTTTAAAAGCAGCAGCTGGAGGCGGAGGTCGTGGTATGCGTGTGGTTGAAAATGAAAAAGATCTTGAAAAAGCATATTGGTCAGCTGAAAGTGAAGCGATGACAGCTTTTGGTGATGGGACTATGTATATGGAAAAATATATACAAAATCCACGCCATATAGAAGTGCAGGTTATAGGAGATAGTTTTGGCAATGTGATTCATATTGGTGAGAGGGATTGCTCTATGCAAAGACGCCACCAAAAACTTATAGAAGAATCTCCAGCAATTTTACTCGATGAAAAAACTCGCGCAAGACTTCACGAAACAGCAGTAAAGGCTGCTAAGGCTATAAGCTATGAAGGCGCAGGGACTTTTGAATTTTTGGTGGATAAAAATTTGGATTTTTATTTTATAGAGATGAATACGCGTTTGCAAGTTGAGCATTGTGTGAGCGAAATGGTGAGCGGGATTGATATCATTGAACAAATGATTAAAGTAGCTGAAGGCTATGCTTTACCTTCTCAAGAAAATGTGAAGTTAAAAGGACATTCTATAGAATGTAGAATCACTGCTGAAGATCCTAAGACTTTCTTGCCAAGTCCAGGTAAGATTATCAAGTATGTTCCACCTGCAGGGCGCAATGTTAGAATGGAAAGCCATTGTTATCAAGACTACAGTGTGCCGCCGTATTATGATTCTATGATAGGAAAACTTGTGGTTTGGGCAGAAGATCGCAACAAAGCCATTTCAAAAATGAAAGTAGCTTTGGATGAGCTGATTATAGGTGGGATTAAAACTACTAAAGATTTTCATCTTGCAATGATGGATAATCCTGATTTTATTAGTAATAATTACGATACCAACTATCTTGCTAGACATTAATCAAGATGGATTTTTTCCATCTTGATTTTATCTTAAATACTCTATATTGATTTTTGAGCGTAATTTATCGAAATAATCTTGTATATAATTTTGTCTTTGCTCGCTTACATAAGCATTGAGTATTTCATTTTTAATTTGATAATATTCTGGAGTTTGTCCTCCGTTTTTATCCTTTACTTGATAAATTTCATAACCTTTTTGCGAATTTAAAACCGGAGAAAAGCTTCCTATGGGTATAGATGATAAAAGTCCTAAAAGTCTTGGATCTGAATTATTAGGAGTGAGGGTGGCTTTTTCTGCTTTAAGTGCAGTTTTTGTGGTAGCTTTTATATTTTCTAAATCTTGTGCATTGTTAGAACGATAGATATTTACATTAATTTCGGTAAAGAGTGTAAATTTATTTTTATTTTGTTCGAAAAATTTTTTAGCTCCCTCATCGCTAAAATCGGTTTTAGCTGTGCTGGCAATTTTTTCATAAAGTTTTCTTTTTTCAAAATCTTTTTTAAAATTGCTACGAAATTGTTCGTAATTTTGCCCCTTAGCTTGTAAATCTCTTTTAAAGTCTTCAAGTGAAATTTTATTTTGTGCTAGCATTTTACCAATGGCATTATCAAGCTCAAGCTCACTCGTATAAATTCCAAATTGTTTTATTTGTGAAAGCTCCATTTTTTCATTAATCAAAATCCCCAAGGCTTGATTTTTAGGTATATTTAGGGTTTTCATGGTTTGTTCTATATCATAGGTTGTGATAGGCTCTTTATCTACCACTACAGCAATAGCATTTATAGTATTTGCATGAGTTAAGCTTATAAAAAATACAAAACTTAGTAAAATTTTTTTCATTTCAAACCTTTATTTAAGTGTAAATATCGCATTATATCAATTAAAATTTAAGAAAAGGCAAAAAATGACAGGAAAACTTACGACTCGTTTCGCTCCAAGCCCTACAGGATATTTGCATATAGGTGGTTTAAGAACCGCTCTTTATAGTTATTTGTATGCAAGAAAAAATAAGGGCAATTTTTTACTTCGTATAGAAGATACGGATTTAAAAAGAAATTCCAAAGAAGCTACGCAAGCTATCATAGAAGCCTTTAAATGGTGTGGTTTGGATTATGATGGTGAGGTAACTTACCAGTCTGAACGCTTTGATCTTTATAAAAAATACATACAAAAACTTTTGGATGAGGGCAAGGCTTATTATTGTTATATGAGTAAAGAAGAGCTTGACGAACTCCGTGCTAAACAAGAAGCGGCCAAAGAACGCCCAAGATATGATGGCAGATACAGGGATTTTACAGGAACTCCACCATCAAATATAGAACCCGTGGTGCGTATAAAAGCTCCTCAAAAGGGTGAAATTTGCTTTATAGATGGTGTTAAAGGGGAAGTGAAATTTAAAGTAGAAGATATTTTAGATGATTTTATCATAGCAAGAAGTGATGGAAGTCCTACTTATAATTTTACAGTTGTAATTGATGATGCTTTAATGGGAGTAAGCGATGTGATTAGAGGGGATGATCATCTTTCAAATACTCCTAAACAAATCGTGCTTTATGAGGCTTTAGGATTTGAAATTCCTAAATTTTACCATGTGGCTATGATACATGGAGAAGATGGTAAAAAGCTTTCAAAACGACACGGAGCAACCGATGTGATGGAATACAAGGCTATGGGAATTTTACCTCAAGCTTTGCTAAATTTTTTAGTGCGTTTAGGATGGAGCCATGGCGATGATGAGGTTTTTTCTTTAGAAGATCTTAAAAGGCTTTTTGATCCTAATCATATCAACAAAAGTGCTTCTTGTTATAATTTTAAAAAACTTGAATGGCTCAATGCTCATTATATCAAGACTTTGCCTTTTGAAGAAATCAATCGTCAGTTAAAAGATCTTGGTTTTGATCTAAGCGTTTATACAAAAGCAGGATTTTTACTCGATTTATTAAGAGAGCGCGCAAAAACTTTACTTGAAATTATTAGCGGAGCTAAAAGTATCGTTGAAGCGCCACAAAATTATGATGAAAATGCTATAAATAAATTTATAAACGAAAACAATCTTTTATTGCTTCAAAACTATGCAAATGAGTTAAATGAAGAGAAAAGTGCAAAAGATTTTGAAGAATTTACTAACGAATTCTTACAAAAAAATGAGGTAAAATTAAAAGATTTGGCTCAACCTATACGCATAGCTCTAACAGGAAGTGCGGTTAGTCCTAGCATTTTTGAAGTTTTAGAGTTTTTAGGGGTCAATGAATGTAAAAAAAGAATAAAAAAATTTTTAGATTTTAAAGGAAAATAATGAATTTAAAAGAAGAGGCTTTAAGATATCACTTAGGAGGCAAGATAGATATAAAGCCGTCAAAACCTATGAATTCAAGTCATGATTTATCTTTGGCTTATAGTCCAGGTGTTGCAGAACCTTGCATTGAAATTGCTTCTAATAATGAGCTTGCTTATACTTATACAAACAAAGCGAATTTAGTAGCTATCGTTAGTGATGGTTCTGCGGTTTTAGGTCTTGGAAATATCGGCGCGCAAGCTTCTAAACCGGTTATGGAAGGTAAGGCTTGCTTGTTTAAAAAATTTGCTGATGTAAATGCGTATGATTTAGAAATCGAAGCACACAGCATTGAAGAAATTGTTGCTTTTTGTAAAGCCATAGCACCTACTTTTGGCGGAATCAATTTAGAAGATATTTCAGCACCTAAATGTTTTGAAATCGAAGCGGCTTTGCAGGATTTAGGAATTCCTGTAATGCACGATGATCAGCATGGAACCGCTATTATCTCAACCGCAGGGCTTATGAATGCTATGGAGATAAGTGGTAAAAAATTTGAAGAGATTAAAGTTGTTGTAAGTGGAGCAGGAGCTGCGGGTATTGCTAGTGCTAGAATGTATAGAAATTTAGGTGTTAAAAATATCATTCTTGTAGATAGTAAGGGTGTGGTCAATAAAAAAAGAACAGACTTAAATCAATACAAGCTTGAATTTGTAAGCGATACGCAAGCAGATACTTTAAAAGAGGCTATGAAAGATGCGGATGTATTCTTGGGGCTTAGTGCACCAAAGATACTAGATGATGAGATGATTTTGTCTATGGCAAAAGATCCTGTTATCTTTGCCTTGGCAAATCCTATTCCAGAGGTGATGCCTGAAGATGTGGCAAGGCTTAGAAAAGATGCTATTGTAGGAACGGGAAGAAGTGATTATCCTAATCAAATCAATAATGTTTTAGGCTTTCCTTTTATTTTTCGTGGGGCTTTAGATGTGCGTGCGACAAAAATTACTGAAAATATGAAAGTAGCTGCAGCAAAAGCTTTAGCAGATTTGGCAAAATTACCTGTAAGTGATGCGGTTAAAAATGCTTATAAGATAAGCCATTTAGAATTTGGAAAGGATTATGTTATCCCAAAACCTTTTGATGAGAGGGTTAAGGCTGTTGTAAGTACTGCGGTAGCTGCTGCGGCTGTAAAAGATGGGGTAGCTTTGCTTAAGGAATTTGATGAGAAAACATATTTTGAGAGTTTAAAATGAAAAATATTCATCACATATGCCATCCTTTGATAGAGCATAAATTAGGGTTTTTGCGCGATAAAGAAACTAAACCTTTCCATTTTAGAATGCTCATTGATGAGATTTCTACTTTCTTGCT
Source organism: Campylobacter sp. JH23 (assembly GCF_017846595.1). Lineage (NCBI taxonomy): Bacteria > Pseudomonadati > Campylobacterota > Epsilonproteobacteria > Campylobacterales > Campylobacteraceae > Campylobacter > Campylobacter sp. JH23. The sequence continues at coordinate 31,143 of NZ_JAEQBP010000004.1, forward strand.
TTTTGAAGCGACTAAAGATTTATGTTTAAAAGAAACACAAATTCAAACCCCTGTTGCTAATGCTAAGGTAAAAAGATTAGATGAAAAGATTATGATATGCCCTATTTTAAGGGCAGCTTTGGGTATGCTTGATAGTATTTTTAGACTTATTCCTGATGCTAGTGTAGGATTTTTGGGTTTTGTTAGAAATGAAAAAACTCTCAAGGCGGATTTTTATTTTCAAAAACTTCCTAAAGATGCAAAAAAACGCACCGCTATTGTTATAGATCCTATGTTTGCTACAGGTGGGACTGCTATAGAGGCTTGTAATTTTTTAAAAAGCCAAGGAGTTAAAAAAATAAAATTTATATCCATACTTGCTGCTTTACAAGGTTTGCAAAAATTTAGCCAAATGCATGATGATGTAGAAGTTTTTGTGGCTTGTATTGATGAAGGTTTAAATGAAAAAGGTTATATTATCCCAGGGCTTGGAGATGCAGGAGATAGAGTGTTTAACACTCTTTAAAAGAGATGATTTTTGGAAAAATTGATTATATTAATCTTTTACCTTTGCATATATATCTTAAGAAATATCCTTTACCTAATGGTTTTAAAGCAAGTATGGAGCATAAAAAAGGAGTTCCAAGTAAGCTAAATAAAGATTTATTTTATAGAAGAATTGATGCAGCTATTGTTTCAAGTATAGAAAGCGCTAGAAAAAAATATAAAAATTTAGATTTGGGTATTTGTGCCAATAAAAGAGTTTTAAGTGTTTTAGTAGAAAAAAATACACCCAATGCTAAAGATCCAAGCTCGGCAACTTCTAATGCTTTAGCTAAGGTTTTAAAACAAGAGGGGAGGGTGATTATAGGTGATAAGGCTTTAAAACTTTATTTACAAGATCCTTCTAGGTATACTGATTTGTGCACAAAATGGCATGAAAAAACAGGCCTGCCTTTTGTTTTTGCTAGGTTTTCATGTGTGCAAAAAAAAGCTTTATATAAACAAATCTTAAAAAAATTTCCAAAAACAAAGATTAAAATTCCTTATTATATACTCCAAAATTATGCTAAAACAAGGGATTTAGATATAAAAGATATTAGATATTATTTAGATGAAATCATATATCATAAAATTTCCACCAAAGAAAAAGCAGCCTTAAAGCGTTTTATAAAGGTTTGCAAGGCTTTAAATCTTACTTAATTAATGCTCAAATTCTCTAAGCTCTTTAACCGTTCCAAGTAAGATTACAACATCACCACCATAAACAGTAGTTGTTTCTAAATCAGGCAATATTTCCCAGTCTGTATTAAGTTTTTTATAGCTAATAACTCTCATATTTTGTGCAATGTGCTTTAATGAATTTCCTGCTAATTTGTCATCTATAGTGATTTTAATAGCACGGATAGTATTAGCCGATAGATCAAAAACCTCATAATCTGCATCTTTGGTTAAAAAATCTTTTACAAGCTTTTTAGCACTTTCTTTTTCAGGATAGATTACTTTTGTAGCCCCAAGTTTGGATAAAATTTGCCCATGAATGTTAGAAGTGGCTTTTGCGATAATATTATTTACTCCTATATCTTTAAGAGCCATTAGAGTAAGTATGGATTTTTCAACATTTTCACCTATGCTTACAATCACGACTTCTACATCATGAAAACCCGCTTCTTTGAGTGCTGAAATATTGGTAGAATCCAAGATATAGGCATAGCTTGGTGAATTTTGTATACTTTTTAAAGCTTCTTCATCTTTATCGGCTATGATTACAGTATGTCCTCCAGCAAGAAGCTCATCTGCGACTACGGATCCAAATTTTCCAAGTCCTATAACCCCGTAACTAAGCTTTTTCATTATATTTAACCTTTATAAATAGATTTTTCCTTTAGGAAATTTGATATGTATCGCTTTATCTTGCTGAAATACAGAAAGTAAAAACGCAAAAACACCAATCCTTCCGCTTAACATCATAATAATAATAATAATTTTGCTTGGATTGCTAAATAAAGCACAAAGCGAAAGATCTCCCCCATCTCCTACCGAAATTCCCACTGTTGCAAATGCTGATGAGGTTTCAAAAAGCAGATGGATAAAATTAAATTCTGATTCTAGCAAAGAAAGGAAAATAACCGCTATAACTATATAAACAGCCGAACCCACTGCTATAATAAATGCTCTTGAAATGATCTCTTGTGGAATTTCGTGGTTGAAAATTCTTACCCTTCCATTGCGAATGCTCCAGTAAGCATAAAACAAAAGCACCACAACAGTTGTGATTTTCATTCCCCCTGCTGTTCCACCCGGTGCTCCTCCAATCACCATAAATAAAGAGCCAAAAAATAAGCTTGCATCATGCAAGCCACTCATATCGAGTGTATTAAATCCTGCTGTGCGGTAATTGATCGCAATAAAATAAGAACTCAAAATTTTATCAAAAAGAGAAAAGCTACCTATGGATTTTGGGTTAGCATACTCTAAAAGAAAGATAATAAGTGTTGAAGAAATGATAAGAAAAAGGGTTGCCATAATAACTACTTTGGTATGTAGGCTTAAATTTTGCAGTCTTTTTCTTTGAAAAAAATACAATTCAACTAAGACAAAATATCCAAGTCCACCAATGATAATAAGAGAAGTAAAGATGAGATTAATAGCTACATCGTGCTTATAGGCAAGAAGTCCATTTTCAAAAATAGTAAAACCTGAATTATTAAAAGCACTGATTGAATGAAAAAATCCAAACCATAAGGCTTTACCAAAATTCATCTCAAGTGCAAAACGCATGGTAAGAAGTATAGTGCCTATAAGTTCTATTGTAAAAATAAATAGTAAAACTTTTTTAAAGAATTTAAAAAGTCCTTCCATGGAAGGATAAAATAAAGATTCTTTAAGTAAGTTTCTACCATTAAAACCTACTTTTTTGCGTATAATCAAGTAAACAAAAAGCCCTATACTCATATAACCTAAGCCGCCAATTTGAACTAAAATTAAAATAATAATTTGTCCTGCCAAGGTAAAATCAACTGCTGTATTTTTAACAATAAGTCCAGTCATACTCACAGCTGAAGTACTAGTAAAAAAAGCATCGATAAAACTAATAGGACTTGTATGAGCCCAACTTGAATGCAAAAGAATAGCGCCAAGTAAAGCAATGACAATATATCCTGCTAGCAAAATTTTAAAAGTTCGTCTGTCTAAGCCAAATTGTTTCAAAAAAATCCTCATTGGTTTTTAATTTTAAACCGACTATTCTATCGGATTAAAACTTTAAGGCAAATAAAATTTTATTTTTATATTTAAACTTAAATTAAAGAAAAAAAAGTATAATTACACTTTATTTTTAAAGATGACTCGGTTGGATAGCTCAGTCGGTAGAGCAGCAGACTGAAAATCTGCGTGTCGGCAGTTCGATTCTGCCTCTAACCACCATCATTTTATTTTTTATTAAAAATGACTTTAATTTCTTCCTAAGTTCTTCATCAAATTTTATTTAAAAATTTATATCATATTATATCTTATGTGTTAGTTATAAATTTATTTTTTATATTATTTTATAATGCGATTTTTTTTAGTTAAAAAATAAAATTCTAGAAAATTAAAATAAATCATTTTTGCATATTTAAGATTTAAAGTTATGGATAAGTTTTGGTTGCGAAGGGGAGATTTGAACTCCCGACCTTCGGGTTATGAGCCCGACGAGCTAACCACTGCTCTACTTCGCGACAATCAAATTTGTGTTTGAAGTTTAGTTCGTGGATGGGGTAAAGGGATTCGAACCCCTGAATGACAGGACCAAAACCTGTTGCCTTACCGCTTGGCGATACCCCAATATTTAATTTTTAAAAAGTAAAAACGAGATTATAATCAATTTTAATTTATTTGTCAAGCAAATGAAGTTATAATTTTAAAAAAAATAATATTTTAAGGATTATAAATGAAGTTTGTAAGCATTGAACAAGCAATTAAGGATTTACAAGAAGGAAAAATGCTTGTAATGGTAGATGCAGAAGATAGAGAAAATGAAGGAGATTTGATTTTTCCAGCTCAATTTAGCACTAAAGAAAAAGTAAATTTTATGATAAAAGAAGCTAGAGGGGTTGTGTGTGTAGCACTCGCAGAAGAACTTGCAAGAAAATTTGAACTTCCTTTGATGGTGCCCAAAAATACTTCAAATCATGAAACAGCCTTTACAATCACAGTGGATGCAAAAGATGCAACTACAGGTGTAAGTGCTTATGAAAGAGATATGACGATAAAAATTTTTGCAGACGATAATGCAAAAGCGAGTGATTTTGTACGCCCTGGACATATAAATCCTTTGATAGCCAAAAAAGGCGGTGTTTTAGAGCGCACAGGCCATACAGAAGGAACGGTTGATCTTTGTCATTTAGCAGGGCTTAAACAAGCTTGCGTGATTTGTGAGATTGTTAAAGATGATGGAGATATGGCAAGAAGAAGTGATTTGGAAGAATTTTGTACTAAGCATAATCTAAACATGATAGCTGTTTCTGATATCATAGAATATCGCTTAAAAAATGAAAGTCTTATTAAATTACAAGAAAAAAGTGATGCTATTTTAGCAGGTTTTAAAGCACAAAAATTCATTTTTACAGATCATAATAATGCTCAGCATATAGCATTTGCATTTAAAGAAATTCAAAAATGTGAAAATGTTAAATTTCATATTAGCGGAAGTGATTTTGAGCTTTTAACCTCTGATAAATTTTCTAAATTATTAGATCAAATTCGTTTTTTGAGTGAAAATGGAGGAGTGATAGTTTTTATGCAGGGTGAAAAATCAAGTGTAACTCAATTTAAAAATTATGGTATAGGTGCGCAAATTTTAAGATATTTTGGCATAGAAGAGATTAAGCTTATGTCGCAAAGTTGTGATAAGGATTATATAGGCTTAAAAGGCTTTGGTTTAAATCTTAAAATTTGTAATTTTAACTAAAATAAAAGGATATACAATGAATTTAAAAGAGCAGATATTAAATGATATCAAAGAAGCGATGAAGCAAAAAGATGATTTTAAACGCGATACTTTAAGAACGCTAAATGCCGCGTTTAAACAGGTCGAAGTAGATGAAAGAATAGAGCTAAGTGATGAAAGAATTTTAAAAATTATCGCAAGCGAGATTAAAAAGCGCAAAGATGCTATCGAGCTTTATTCTAAAGGTGGAAGAGAGGATTTGGCACAAAAAGAACAAAAAGAAATAGCACTTTTTGAAAGTTATTTACCTCAGCAATTAAGCGATGAGGAATTGCAAGCAGCTTTAAAAGAAATGATTGCAAATTTAGGGGTTAGTTCTTTAAAAGATCAAGGTTTGGTGATGAAAGAAGCAAAGGCTAAATTTGGAGCAAGGGTGGATGGAAAAAGATTAAATGTAACACTTAGAGAGCTTTTAAATTAAAATTTTCAAACTTTTTTATATTTTATCTAAATAAAAGATTGAATTATTGTTATAATTTGATTTTCAAAGGAGGCCTTATGAGAAAAATAAGCGGTTCGGCAATGATTTGCGAAGCTTTAAAAGAAGAGAATGTTAAGATAGTTTTTGGTTATCCTGGTGGAGCAGCCTTAAATATTTATGATGAAATTTATTTGCAAAAGTATTTTAAGCATATTTTGGTGCGTCATGAGCAAGCTGCTGTACATGCAGCCGATGCTTATGCAAGAATGAGCGGTGAAGTGGGTGTAGCTGTTGTTACAAGCGGACCTGGTTTTACTAATACCATCACAGGACTTGCGACAGCTTATAGTGATTCTATACCTTTGGTTTTGATTTCAGGTCAAGTTGCAAATTCATTAATAGGCACCGATGCTTTTCAAGAAATTGATGCGGTAGGAATTTCTCGCCCCTGTGTAAAACATAATTATTTAGTCACTTGCATAGAAGAATTTCCAAGAATATTAAAAGAGGCTTTTTACATAGCAAAAAGTGGAAGAAAAGGTCCTGTGCATATTGATGTACCAAAAGATGTAAGTGCAGCCCTTGGTATTTGGGATTATCCAAAAGAAATTTCAATGAAAACTTATAAGCCTATTTATAAAGGAAATTCAAAACAAATTAAAAAATTGGCTGAAAATTTAGAAGAAGCTAAGCGTCCTCTTTTTTACCTTGGAGGCGGATGTATAGCATCAAATGCGGCTAATGAGATCAGAGAACTTGTTAAGATTACTCAAATTCCAGCCGTTGAAACCTTAATGGCTCTTGGAACTTTAAGAAGTGATGATGAGCTAAATCTTAAAATGGCAGGAATGCATGGAAGTTATACAGCTAATATGGCTTTGAGTGAATGTGATTTATTGGTAGCAATAGGCGCGCGTTTTGATGATAGGATTACAGGTAAAACAAGTGAATTTGCCAAGCATTCTAAAATAGTGCATATTGATATAGATCCAAGTTCTATTTCTAAGATTATCAATGCGCATTTTCCTATAGTTGGAGATATTAAAGAAGTTGTTAAAGAGCTTTTGGAAGAATTGAAAAAAAATCAATTTAAGTCAAATATCCATGAGTGGAGGCAAACTCTTAAGCGTTATGATGAGCTTTATCCTTTAGCTTATGAAGATAGCGATGAGGTTTTAAAACCTCAATGGGTAATACAAGAATGTGCAAAACTTGCTCCAGATGCAAGGATAATCACTGATGTAGGACAACATCAAATGTGGGTTGCACAATTTTATCCTTTTAATTACCCAAGACAGCTTGCAACCAGTGGCGGACAAGGAACGATGGGGTATTCTTTACCTGCTGCTTTGGGTGCAAAGCTTGCGGTAGGAGAAGAAGTTGTTATAAATTTTGTGGGTGATGGTTCTGTTTTAATGAATATTCAAGAACTGATGACAGCTTATGAAAATGGTATTAAAACCATAAATATTATTTTAAACAATTCATTCTTGGGAATGGTTCGCCAATGGCAAAGCATGTTTTATGAAGAGCATTTTTCGGCTACAGATTTAAGCTTGCAAGCAGATTTTATAAAGATAGCTGAAGGTTTTGGATGTGAAGGATATAATATAAAAACAAAAGATGAGTTTCGCACAGCATTCAAGCAAGCTTTAGAGTCCAATAAAACAAGCTTGCTTAACGTATTTATAGATCGCTTTGAAGATGTGCTTCCTATGGTGCCAGCGGGTGGGGCTATTTATAATATGATTTTACCAAAATTAAAGGATAAGCAATGAGACGTGTTTTATCGGTTATAGTTTTAAATGAACATGGTGTGCTTTCTCGTATCGTAGGACTTTTTTCAGGTAGGGGATATAATATCGATAGCTTAACCGTCGCTCCTTTACCAGGTGGAGAATTTTCTCGTATCAATATAGTTACTTTTGGAGATGAGCGTGTTTTTGAGCAAATAGTAAAGCAGTTGCATAAACTTATACCTACTTATAAGGTAATAGAAAGAGATGAATTTATAGAAAAAGAAATGGCGCTTGTAAAAATTCCACTCAGTGAAAATTTAGGTGGACTTGATGCCGTTTTGAAAGCTTATAATGGTACTATTGCAAATAGCAATGAAAATTTTCTTTTCTTGCTTGTAGCTGATGATACAAATCGTATAGAAAATTTTCTAAAAACAATTAAAAAATACAATCCTAGCGACATTGTTCGCAGTGGATCGGTTTTAATGGAGCTTAAATGAGATTAAAAGAAATAGCGGAATTTTTAAGTTTAGAATACGAAGGCGAAGATATCGAAATAACGGCTTTAAATTCTTTATTGAGGGCGAATTTTACCGAGCTTACTTATTGTGATGGTGAAAGAAATATTAAAGATATACCCAACACAGGAGCAGCAGCAATTTTGGTTGCTAAAGAATATGAAAATTTAGTGCCTAAAGATACAAAAGCTCTCATTACTCAAAGTCCGCATTTGTGTTTTGCTTTTTTGAGTAAAATTTTTGCTAAACCTTTATTTAGCAACGCAAAAGAAAAAGTTCAAAATATAGCAAAAAGTGCAAAAATCATGCCAAATGTTTATATAGGCAATAATGTCAATATAGGCGAAAATGTTGTCATTATGGCAGGAGCTTATATAGGAGATAATGTTAGCATAGGCGAAGAAAGCATTATCCATCCTAATGTGGTGATTTATAATGATAGCAAAATTGGCAAAAAATGTCATCTACTTGCAAATTGCGTAATAGGAAGCGATGGATTTGGTTATGCGCACAATAAAAATGGAGAGCATTATAAAATCTATCACAATGGTAATGTTATCTTAGAAGATTTTGTTGAAATAGGAGCTTGCACAACAATAGATAGAGCAGTGTTTGATAGCACTATCATTAAAGCAGGAACAAAAGTAGATAATCTTGTCCAAATAGGTCATAATTGCGATATAGGACAAAATTGCATTATCGTTGCACAAACTGGAATTTCGGGTTCAAGTGAGCTTGGACGCAATGTGGTTATGGGTGGACAAAGTGCAACGAGCGGCCATTTAAGAATAGGAGATTTTAGCACTATTGCAGCACGCGGTGGTGTGAGTAAAAATCTTGAAGGCGGTAGGGTTTATGGGGGTTTTCCTATAATGCTTCAAAAAGATTGGCTTAAACTTCAAGCAAAAATTGCTATGAAATTTAAAGAATAAATTTATAAAATAAGCATAGCATCGCCATAAGAGTAAAAACGATATTTTTCTTTTATGGCAATATCATAAAGCTTAAGACAATTTTGCCTGCCTATAAATGCTGAAACCAACATAATCAGAGTTGATTTTGGTAGATGAAAATTAGTTAAAAGATAGTCCTGTCTTAAGGGCGGGTTGTGAGGATGCAAAAAAAGATCGCAAAAGCCTTGGTTTTGTTTGGTTCTTGCGTAGTATTCTATAGTCCTTGTTACTGTAGTGCCTACGCCTAAAATCTTTTTTTGGGAATCAATCACTTCACATGCCTTTTTAGGAATATCAAAAAATTCACTATGTATTTTGTGATTTTCTAAATTTTCACATTCTACACTTTTAAAAGTTCCTGCACCAACATGCAAAGTTAAATGATAAATTTCATGTCTTTTTTTTAAATTCTCAAGCATATTTTCACTAAAATGTAAGCTAGCTGTAGGAGCTGCTACTGCCCCTAAATTTTTAGCAAAAATACTTTGATAATCTTCTAAATCACTTTTTTCATCACTTCTTTTGATATAGGGAGGCAAGGGCACATGTCCTATTGTATCAAGGAGTTCATAAAGCTTGAAGGTATTTAAAACTTCATCATTTTGAAAAAATTGCACCTTGCGTAAGCCATCATCTAAAAGTTCTATAACCTTGGCTTTTAAATTTTGTTCAAAAGATAAAATTTCATCTTTTTTAACACGCCCTTTAATTTGTGCTAAAAAAAGCGAATCTTGTGAATCTAAACAGGGTTGATGTAAGAAAAGTTCTATTTTTCCACCGCTTGATTTATTTCCATAAATTCTTGCTTTAATCACCTTAGTATCATTAAAAAAGAGAGCACAATCAGGTAAGAAATCTTGTAAATTTTTAAAAGTAGTATGAGAAATTTGATTATTTTTTCGCTCAAAAACTAAGAGTTTAGCATCTTCTTTAGGATGCACAGGATAAGTAGCTATAAGTTCATTGGGTAAGGTATAATCATAGCTTGAAAGAAGTAAATCTTTCATTTATCGCTTTCTTCTTTTTCTTCATCTTTTGGAGCAGGATTTACTTTTTGAACGATTAAAATAGAAAGTCCATAAAGTCCGCAAAGTGGCCCAGCCATTAAAAATTGAGATAAGACATCAGGTGGAGTCATAAAGGCTGAAAATACAAAGATAGCTAAAACAGCTATGCGAAAATGGCGTTTTAAGAAACTATCATCAATAAGTCCAATTTTAGCAAAGAAAAATGCTATAACAGGCATTTCAAAAGCCAAGCCAAAAGCAACAACTACTTTTGTAAAAAAGTCCACATAAGTTCCTATGGTGATTACAGGATTAAAATCTTCACTTAAACCAAAATTGATTAAAAATTTAAAAGCCAAAGGCACTACAATAAAATAGCAAAAGCAAGCCCCTAAAGCAAACATAATGCTTGCAAAGCTTACAAAAGGCACTACAAGACGCTTTTCATTATCATAAAGACCTGGAGCTACAAATTTCCAAAACTGCCAAAAAATAACAGGTAAAGAAAAGATAAAAGCAGCAAAAAAGCTTACCTTCATAGCTGTAAATAAAGCCTCTTGAACTTCGATAACATTGACATGTTTAGCTACTTCGGGTAAAGCTTGAATAAGAGGTGCTTTTAATACATCTAAGATATAGCTACGAAAAGCAAAACATACTATAAACATTACAATCACACAAGCAACGCTAATAAAAAGACGCTTTCTAAGTTCTATTAAATGGGGTCTTAATTCTTCAAACATTTATTTTTCTACTTTTTCTTGATTTTCAAATGGATTGAGTTTGGGTTTTTGATTTTCATTTGGATTTTGTTCGTTTGGGCTAGGGGTGGAATTTTCTCTGCTATCAAAAGTCAAATCCACTTTAGTTTTATCCAAAATATCTCTTTTTAAATCATCAAATTCTTCAAAACTAAGTTTTTTACGGATGTTTTCATTTGCACTTGAAAATTCATCTTTGTATTTTTTAGCTTCTTCCTTTAAATCATTGATACGAACTTCTTTTTCTATGCTTGATTTTGCATCATCGATATTGCGTTTTAAAGCCTTTAAAATTTTTGCTATTTGCACTATGGCTTCAGGAAGTTTATCAGGCCCTAAAACTAAAATTGCTACTATTAAAATTACAATAATTTCACCAAAACTCATAAACAATACTCTTAAAAATTTGAAATTTTATAAAAGGAACATTTTACTTAAAAAAGTTGAATTTAAGATGAGAGATATAAGGCAAGCTCATCGCTAATTAAAAAATTAAGATTATAATAACGCCCTTTTTCAAATTTGAGCTTTTTTTCTCTTGCAAGCAAATTAGCCTTTTCTTTTTGAATTTTACTTAATTTGCATTCTTTAATACCCACTATACTTCTTAGTCCTAAAAATAAATGTTCTAAATTCAAATCTTCTTGATTTAGTTTTTCAACATCTCTAAATATAGGGTTTTGAAGATAGGATTTTAAATTTTTAGCCGTATAAAAACGCTCATTTTTATAGCAACTTACCGCACTCAAACCACAACCTAGATAATCCAAACCCTTCCAGTAGGCTAAATTATGTTTGCAAATTTGGGCATTATTTTTAGCAAAATTGCTGATTTCGTATTGTAAAAATCCAAGATTTTGAAGTTCTTGGATGAAAAATTTCATTAAATAGGGTGCGTTTTTTTTAAAATGTTCCTTTTTTGCAAAAGCACTCAGTGGTTCTATGGTAAGATTATAAGCACTTAGATGAGTGATTAAATTTTTAATTTGTTTTAATTGTTCAAGTTCAAATTCAAGCATTTTTTTATCGTCTAATTTTGTATCATAAATCAAGTCTAAATTAATCTTTTTAAATCCCAATTTGTTCACATTTTCTAATGCTTTAAAAATCATTTTTTGATCGTGAATTCTTCCTAAAAATTCCAGCTTTTTAGGATGAAAGCTTTGTGCTCCAAAAGAGATACGATTAAGCCCTAAATTTTTCATTGTTTTAAGCCATTCTATATCGGCTGAATTGGGATTGGCCTCGCTTGAAAATTCTATATTTTTACTTAAAAAAGGTTCTAAAAGTGTTAAGATCATTTCAAAATTTTTTGCACTAACAGCACTTGGGGTGCCTCCTCCTATAAAGAGGGTTTTAATGCTGTTTTTTTTGATATTTAATTTTTGCAAGTGAAAAGAAATATCTTCATATAAAGCCTCAAAATACCTATTTTCATAATCATGTTTTTTTAGACTCGTAAAAGCACAATAATGGCATTTGCTTTCGCAAAAAGGGATATGAATATATAAATGCATAAAAACCTTAAAATTTATAATGTTATTTTCTTATTTTAATGAAATTTTGATTTCATTTAGGTTAAAATTATAAGCTTAAAATTGAAGGAAAAAAGTGGAAAAAGAAAAAAAATATAGACCCAATGTCGCTGCTATTGTTTTATCAAGCGCTTATCCTTTTGAGTGTAAGCTTTTTATAGCTAAAAGAAGCGATATGGATAATATTTGGCAGTTTCCACAAGGTGGTATCGATGAGGGAGAAGACCCTAAAAGTGCTGTATTAAGAGAGCTTAAAGAAGAGATTGGCACAGACGAAGTGGAAATCATAGCTGAGCACCCTGAATGGTTGAGTTATGACTTTCCAGAAAAGGTTGCTAAAAAAATGTATCCTTATGATGGACAAAGCCAAAAATATTTTTTAGTACGATTAAAACATGGCGCTAAAATTAATATTAATACAAAACATCCTGAATTTGATGCTTATCAATTTGTCGGAGTAAAACAAGTGTTTGAAATCATAAATCATTTCAAAAGAAATATTTATGTTAAAGTTATTAAATATTTTGAAGAGAAAGGTTATATTTAATGCTTATAGTTCAAAAATATGGCGGAACAAGTGTCGGCACTTTAGAACGCATTGATGCAGTAGCAGAGCGTGTCATAAAAAGTGCAAAAGAGGGACATCAACTTGTGGTTGTAGTTTCAGCGATGAGCGGAGTTACAAATACTTTAATAGAGCAAGCAGAATATTTTAGTAAAAATCCTAATGGCAAAGATATGGATATGCTTTTAAGTAGTGGTGAGCGCGTAACGAGTGCTTTATTGTCTATTGCACTAAATGAAAGGGGATATCCTTCTCTTGCTTTTTCAGGAAGAAAGGCAGGAATTATTACAGATAGCGTTTCTACAAAGGCTAGAATTTCTTATATCGACACTCAAGCAATCACCAAGGCTTTAAATGAAGGAAAGATAGTTGTTGTAGCAGGCTTTCAAGGAGTTGATAAAGAGGGTGATGTTACAACTTTAGGGCGTGGCGGAAGTGATTTGAGTGCGGTTGCTGTTGCGGGAGCTCTTAAGGCGGATTTATGTGAAATTTATACCGATGTGGATGGAGTTTATACTACAGATCCAAGGATTGAACCAAAGGCAAAAAAACTTGATAAAATTTCTTATGAAGAAATGCTTGAACTTGCTAGTTTGGGGGCTAAGGTTTTACAAAATCGCTCGGTTGAACTTGCAAAAAAATTAAATGTAAAATTAGTTACTAGAAGTAGTTTTAATGATAATGAGGGTACAATGATAACAAAAGAAGATGGAATGGAACAAGCTTTAGTTAGCGGTATTGCTTTAGATAGAAATCAAGCAAGAGTAACTTTAAGAAATATAGAAGATAAACCAGGGATTGCAGCTGAAATTTTTTCTGTTTTAGCGGATGAAAATATCAATGTAGATATGATCATACAAAATGTTGGGGTAGATGGAGCTACAAATTTAGGATTTACCGTGCCTCAAAACGAGCTTGATTTGGCAAAAAATGCTATGCAGAAAATTTTAGGTTCTAAGACAACTATAGAAAGTGATAGTGCTGTGGTTAAGGTTTCTATAGTGGGCGTGGGTATGAAATCACATTCGGGTGTAGCAAGTAAAGCCTTTAAAGCTTTGGCGGATGAGGGTATTAATATAGGTATGATTTCTACAAGCGAGATTAAAATTTCAATGATTGTACATGAAAAATATGGCGAGCTTGCGGTAAGAGCCTTGCATGAGTGCTATGGACTTGATAAATAAATGAGCGATTTTTTAAGTTTTACACTTGAAAATATCCGCAATGGCGGAACATTTATGGCTTGGATGGAGTCCCGTCGTTTAGAATGGGCTCCTTTAATGGCCGCAAGATTAAGATACCTTTTAGAGGGGCGAACCTTTGTTTTAATGTGTGATGAACAAAGGGCTTGGTATGAAGAATACTTTTTAGCAAATATAAATTCCAAAACTACTCGCCCCATGCTTCCTTTTGTGTCTTTAAAATCTTTATGTAAAAAAAAGATACAAAATATCGAAGATATAGCCTTGCTTAATGATTTACTTGATATTTCGTTTCCTAATGGCTTTATTTATTTTTATATAGGAAGTGCAAGCGATAAGAAATCATTAATCGCTAAATCACGCGACGATAGTCTTTTATGGCTTTTTGATGAGCAATTGCAAGATAGTTTTTATTTGAATTCCAAAGATAAAGATTTGGATGTCAAGCTTATCACTCTTTATAAACTTTTTGATACGAGTTTGGATGCGATTTTATTTTCCAAAGTGAGTCTTTAGTGTTTGTAAGTAAAATTATCATCACTGATGATTTTGACGGTATTAGAGCTGAACTTTTAAAACAATTTCATCCTAATTCTTTGCGTTTTATACCTAAAGAAGTTGCAAGTGAGTTTTTAATCGATGATGCTAAGGCAGTTGAAAAGGAAAGTTATATCGCAGAAACAAGTGAAAAAATCATTGTTTTAATGGCGAATTCTTTTAGGATAGAAGCTCAAAATTTTTTACTCAAGCTTCTTGAAGAGCCACCAAAAAATATCAAATTTCTCATCGTAGTTCCTTCTAAAAATTTACTTTTGCCCACTATAAAATCGCGTCTTATTTGTGAAAAACGCAACAAAATAAAGGCTAAAAATACTTTAAATTTAAAACTTAATAAAATGGATTTAAAGACTTTGTTTGAGTTTTTACAAGAAAATGAAAATTTAGATAAAGCAGAATTAATGGAAAAAATCGCACTGATTGCAGAAGAAAGTGTTAAATTTAAAGATTTTAATGCCGATGAGCTTGAATTTTTTTATGAAAGCTATGAGCTTGCAAAATTAAATTCCAAAAGCTCTTTGATACTGGCTACGCTTTTATTAAATTATTATACAAAGAATGAAAAATGAAATTTTTTAAAATCAATCCAAACACTGATTTTAACTTACTTTGCTCTTTTATAAATCCTCATAAAATGGGGCAAAAAATTATGAGTGAAAAAACTCAAATTCATTTTATTTTGATTAAAGATATAGCTACTCCTGCGGCAAATATTTTAAAACAAGATGCCTTAAGGGTGGGAGCTGAGCTTATAACACACAAGGAAGTCATCACTGCTAAAATCACATATTCTAATGCACTTTTAATGGCCACAAAAGAACAAATTCAAAAACTTATAAACAAAGAAAAACTTCAAGATTTTGGGCTTAAAAATTTAGCTAGGTTTTTAGAAAATGATTTTTCAAAACCAAAGCAAGCAGAGCTTATGGCGGTTATAAATGTCAATGAAGATAGTTTTAATGCTGATTCTAGGGTGAGTTATAAAGATTTTGAAGAAAGATTAAATGAAATTTTGGCCTTAAATCCCGAGTATATTGATATAGGAGCGGTAAGCTCTAGGCCAAAAAGCGTGTATTGTGGTAAGGAAGAAGAGTTTAGATATTGTGGTAAGGAAGAAGAGTTTAGAAGACTTAAAAATGTGCTGGATTTAATTTATGATAAAAATTATTACGAAAAAGCCATTTTTAGTTTGGATAGTTTTGATGAATATTGCTTAGAATACGCTTTAAACAAAGGCTTTAAATTTATCAATGATATCAGCAGCTTAAGAAATCTGAATTTAGCTAAACTTGCAAGCAAATACAATGCAAAATACTGCCTTATGCATATGCAAAATGATCCTTTAACCATGCAAGATGATCCAAGATATGATGATTTGCTTGATGAAATGAGTAGTTTTTTTAAAGAAAAACTTGAAATTTTAGATACTTTAGGAGTGAAAGAAAGCATTTTAGATGTGGGAATTGGCTTTGGCAAAAGTGCAGAACACAATATGATTTTAATCAAGCATTTAGAACATTTTTTGCAATTTAAAAAGCCCTTGCTTATAGGAGCAAGTCGCAAAAGTGTGATCAATGCGTATTATGAAAGTGAAGTTAAAGATCGCTTAGCGGGGACTTTGTATTTGCATTTAAAGGCTTTTGAAAATGGCGCGAGCATTATAAGGGTGCATGATTTATACGAACATAAACAGCTTTTTGCAATGGCAAATGCGATGCAAAGCATAGGAGTTTAAATGACAAAAAAAGAGTATTTAGAAAAAGTTGCCTTGGCTGCTTCTTGGATGAGGGCGTATTATGAAAAAGATGAACCCTTGGCTAGCGATGAAGAATACGATGCTTTAATCAGAGAATTAAGAGTTTTTGAAGAACAAAATAAAGATGAAATTTCAAAAGACTCTCCAACGCAAAAAATAGCTCCTACTATACAAAGCGAGTTTAAAAAAATAGCTCATTTAAAGCGTATGTGGTCGATGGAAGATGTGTTTGATGAGAGTGAGCTTAGGGCTTGGGCAAAACGCGCAAAATGTGAAAAAAACTTTTTTATAGAGCCTAAATTTGATGGAGCGAGTTTAAATTTGCTTTATGAAAATGGTAAATTAGTAAGCGGCGCCACTAGAGGCGATGGCGAAGTGGGTGAGGATATAACGCTTAATGTGCTTGAAATCGACAATATCCCAAAAACTATAAATTATAAAGAAAAGATAGAAATTCGTGGAGAAGTGGTGATTTTAAAAGATGATTTTGAGAAAATCAACGAAAAAAGAGCCCTTTTAAATCAAAGCTTGTTTGCAAATCCACGCAATGCTGCAAGTGGGAGTTTAAGGCAGCTTGATACAAGTATCACTAAAGAAAGAAATTTGAAATTTTATCCTTGGGGAGTAGGGGAAAATACCTTAAATTTTACCAAGCACAGCGAAGTGATGCAATTTATCAGAGAGCTTGGTTTTTTAAAGGATGATTTTATTAAGCTTTGTGCTAATTTAGACGAAGTTTTAAAAGCTTATAACGAGCTTTTAAGCCTAAGAGATAAAAAGCCTATGATGATGGATGGAATGGTGGTAAGAGTAGATGATCTTGCGCTTTGCAAAGAGCTAGGTCATACTGTGAAATTTCCAAAATTTATGGCAGCTTTTAAATTTCCAGCCTTAGAAAAAACTACGCGTTTAATAGGGGTAAATTTGCAGGTTGGAAGAAGTGGGGTTATCACTCCTGTGGCGGTTTTAGAGCCTGTAAATTTGGATGGGGTTATCGTAAAATCTGCCACACTTCATAATTTTGATGAAATTGCAAGACTTGGAGTGTGTATCAATGATGAAGTAAGTGTGATAAGAAGTGGTGATGTGATACCAAAAATTACCAAAGTTTTTAAAATAAGAAATAATTTAAGAACTAAAATTATAAAACCTACTGTTTGTCCCGAATGTTTAAGTGAACTTTTGGATGAAGGTGCTTTCCTAAAATGCCAAAATTTAGACTGTAAAGCAAGGCTTGTAAATTCCATCATTCATTTTGTTTCTAAAAAATGTTTAAATATCGACGGACTTGGAGAAAGTATAGTCGAACTTTTATTTAAAGAGAAAAAAATAACCACTCTTGAGAGCATTTTTCATCTCAAATTTAGCGATTTTGAAGGCCTAGAAGGTTTTAAAGAAAAAAAGATCAATAATATTTTAAATGCTATTGAGCAAGCAAGGGATTGTGAGCTTTTTCGTTTTATTACCGCCTTGGGGATCGAGCATATTGGAGAAGTGGCTGCTAAAAAGCTAGCTTTAAGTTTTGGTAAAGAATGGCATAAACAAAGTTTAGAAGCTTATGCAAATTTAGAAGGTTTTGGTGAGCAAATGGCTCTTTCTTTGTGTGAGTTTTCTCGTGTAAATAGTGCAAGAATTGATGAGTTTTATAAGCTTTTAAATTTAAAAGAGCAAAAGGTGCAAATTCAAGAAGATAGTGTTATTTTTGGCAAGACTTTCGTGATCACAGGCGCGCTTTCACGCCCTAGAGATGAGTTTAAAAATCTAATAGAAAGTCTTGGAGGTAAGGTTAGTGGATCGGTTTCTAAAAAGACTGATTATGTGCTTTTTGGTCAAGAAGCAGGTTCTAAACTCGACAAGGCTCAAGAGCTGGGTGTAAAATGTATTGATGAGAATGAATTCAATGAGCTTATTGAAAAATAATATTCAGCTATTTGTTTTATTGAGTATTTTTGCATTTTTATTTTTTTGGCAAAAATTTGCTTGGGTTTCGCTTTTTTTAATCCCTATTTTTTTAGCATTTTTTTTGGAATTTTTTTATTTTTTAAGGCTTAGAAAAAATATCATAAAAGAAGCAACGATGATTAAAGATAGTTTGATTTATCGTGTGAGTGCGGGAGATTTTTATATCTATAGCTTGAGTTTTTTTATGGCCTTGTTTGCACTTGCTTCTTTGTTTTTAAATTTGATCAGTTTTGAAAAACAAGATGGATTTTTTTTGTTTGTACTCTTGCCTTTATTTTTATTTTTTTTCAAGCAAAAACTTCAGTTGCAGTTTTTAGATAATGCTTATAATGATTTTAGAATAATCATTTTATCAAGCTTGATTTTAGCTTTGTTATATGCGATTTTTAATGGGGTGGTAAATCCTATACAAAGTTTTAATCTTGAAGATTTTAATCAAAGTATTATTTATTATAAAAACTCAAAGTTTTTTATTTTTGATTTAATTTCTCAAATTTTAACACTTATAAATGCTTTAAAAGAATATTTTTTATATTCTTTGGGGCTTTTTTGGTTTAGGGTTTTAAATTTTATTTTTGATTTTATTAATTTTTTTATTTTTTGCTCCTTTGTGGCCTATCTTTATAATTTTGCTTTTAAGGCAAAAAAGAAAACTTATGTTTTTGTCTTTTCATTTTTTATAACTCTAGCTTCATTTTTTATCATAGAGGATAAAAACCAAAATCCAAAAGCTTATCAAAAAGAGCTTGTTTTGATGATGAATAATCTTTCTTTTTTAAAAGAGCAAAATTTAAGTATGCTTCAAAATGATAAAGATAGACTAGTTAAAAATTTAAAACAAGTGCAAGAACTTTTGGATAAAAATGCCTTTGAGATAGGAATTTGGTGGTTTTCCAAAGAGAAAGAAGAATTGCAAAAAGCCTTAAATGAAAGTCTTCAATGAGATATGATATTTTTGTAGCAAAGCGTTTAAATCTTAGCAGAAATAAAGCTTTGGAATTGATAGAAAATGAAGAAATTTTACTTAATTCCAAGCCTTATAAAGCTTCTTTTGATGTGCAAAATTTGCTTAAAAATAAGATAGCAGATCAAGAAGAGCTTTTAAATTCTAAAGAATTAAATTTAGAGCTTTTAGGCGAGCTTTATGTTTCTCGCGCGGCTTTTAAGCTCAAATATTTTTTAGAAAATCATAATATCAATATAGCAAATAAAACCTGCCTTGATATAGGTTCAAGTACGGGTGGTTTTGTGCAAATTTTATTAGAACACAAGGCTTTAAAAGTAAGTGCTTTAGATGTGGGTGATAATCAACTCCATCCTAGTTTACGCGATGATAAAAGGATTGAAATTATTGAAAATACAGATTTAAGAACTTTTAAAAGCGAGCAAAAATTTGATTTCATCACTTGTGATGTTAGTTTTATTTCTTTAGCTTATTTGCTCTCGTATATCGATAATTTAGCTTTAAAGGATATAGTTTTGCTTTTTAAGCCTCAATTTGAAGTTGGCAAGCAAGCAAAAAGAGATAAAAAGGGTGTTTTAAAAGATGAAAAAGCCGTGTTTAAAGCTATGAGAGAATTTGAAAA
This sequence comes from Campylobacter sp. JH23, assembly GCF_017846595.1. NCBI lineage: Bacteria > Pseudomonadati > Campylobacterota > Epsilonproteobacteria > Campylobacterales > Campylobacteraceae > Campylobacter > Campylobacter sp. JH23. The sequence continues at coordinate 50,675 of NZ_JAEQBP010000004.1, forward strand.
TGCTTGCGCGCGTTTAGGTTGGATCTTGCAATGTTGTGAAGAGTCTAAAATCAAAGGAAAAGAGGGTAATATTGAATATTTTTACTACTACACTAAAAAATAATATTAAAACTTTAGCCATAGGATGTTTTGATGGAGTTCATTTAGGACATAGAAAACTTATAGAATGTTTAGATGATTCTGGAGCTCTTTTGATTATCGATAAATTTAAGGGTAAAAAACTTTGTACCAATCAAGACAAAGCATTCCTAGCTCAAAAAGAGATTATAGAGCTTGATTTTGAAAACATCAAAGCTTTAGATGGTAAGGATTTTTTACAAGCTTTAAAAGAAGAATTTGTAAATTTGGAGCGTATAGTTGTAGGTTTTGATTTTTCTTTTGGAAAAAATAGAAGTTATAAGGCAAAAGATATAGAAGCCCTTAGTGGGATTAAAACAACGATCATAGATGAATTTAAGCTAGATGGAGTAGGTGTTCATGCAAGCTTGATTAAAGAGTATTTGACGCAAGGTGATATCAAAAAGGCAAATTCTTTTTTGGGGCGAAATTATGCAATCAAAGGCAAGCTCATAAAGGGTCAAGGGCTTGGCTCAAAAGAGCTTTTTGCAACTTTAAATTTAGAATGCGAGGAATATTTTTTACCTAAAAATGGCGTTTATGCTAGCATCGTGAGTTTTCATGATAAGCGCTATAAGAGTGTAAGTTTTGTGGGTGTGCGCTCTAGTGATATGCAATTTGCCATAGAAAGTCATATTATAGAAAAATTTGATGAAAGCTTAGCTATAGGAGAAGTTTTGGAGCTTGAATTTGTAGAATTTCTAAGAGAAAATCAAAAATTTAACGACCTTGCCCAACTTAAAGAACAAATTTCAAAAGATATAAATCAAGCTAAAGAGTGTTTAGGATAAAAAATGAAAGATGAACTTTTTAAAGAAAAGCTAACCAAACAATTTGAATTTGATAAGAGTGTCGCAAGTGTTTTTGATGATATGATTAATCGCTCTGTGCCTTTTTATAGGGAAAATTTAGAACTTTGTGCAAATTTGATAAAAAAATTGACTAAAGAGGGAGCAAAGGTTTGTGATTTGGGTTGTTCTAGTGCGAATTTTTTAATTTTTTTAGCCAGCTTAAGAAAAGATCTTAAGCTTTTTGGTGCGGATAATGCACCTTCTATGCTTGAAATCGCCAAATCAAAAGCACAAGCTTATGGCTTAAATATAGAATTTTTTGAAGCGAATTTGTGTGATTTTGTTTTTTTTCAAAGTGATGTATTTGTAGCTAATTATACTTTGCAATTCATCCGTCCGCCTAAAAGACAAGAACTTGTTAATGAAATTTATAAGAATTTAAACAAAGGTGGTATTTTTATCATGAGTGAAAAAATTCTTTATGAAGATGCTTTTTTGTCTAAAAATATGATAGAACTTTATGCAGATTATAAAGAAAGACAAGGTTATTCTAAAATCGAAATTGCAGCCAAAAGGGAGGCTTTGGAAAATGTTCTTATCCCTTATAGTGAAAAAGAAAATTTAGATATGCTTAAGAATGCAGGATTTGAAAAAATAGAAAGTGTTTTTAAGTGGGTTAATTTTGAAACCTTTATAGCCTTTAAATAAAAATTATCTTGTTTGTGTATCATGGCCTTCATCCCAATCTTCTTTTGGGATAGCAACGCTATGAGCATTTACACAATCTTGACTGATGATAGATTTCAAACGACATTCATCACTTCTTTTTTTGGCTTCTTCGGGATGAGCTTTGTAGTATTCTACACTTTTGGTTTGTTCACAAGCTGTAAAAAATAAACAAATAAGGGTAAGTAGTATTGCTTTATTCATAGTATTTTCCTTAAAAAGCATAATTAAACTTTTATCACGCTTCTTTTTATCTTAGCAAATTTTTATAAATACAATTCATTATTTTTCCTCATTATAAGAAAAAATGGGTAAGGACCATTGGTATTTGATCGCTAAAAGCCTAGCTGTAACTCCTACAAATAGCGTTACAAGCGTGCAAATTAAAGCATGCAGTTGAAGATAAACCATTAAAGTATAATAAATTGCCCCTGCTATGATTGCGATTCCTGCATAAATTTCTTTTTGGAAAACTAAAGGAATTCTCATGCATAAAATATCTCTTAAAATTCCACCAAAAACACCTGTAATCACTGCTGCAGAGATTGCGATGATAAAGCCATGGTTTTGTTCTATTGCAATTTGTGCGCCAAGTATGCTAAAGACTACAAGTCCTATGGCATCAAGTGTTAAAAATAAACTTTCTAATCTGCTAACAATGCGTGGAATTTTAGTGGCAACAAGAGCACAAAGGCAAATTAAAACAATATATTCAGGATGTTTAACCCAAGTAAGTGGATAATGACCTAAAAGCACATCGCGTATGCTTCCACCTCCTATGGCAGTTACTAAGGCTATGAAAATTACTCCAAAAAGATCCATTTTATGTCTGCCTGCAGCCAAGGCACCTGTCATACCCTCTGCTGAAATTCCTATAATGTAAAGTATGGTTATGGTTAAAGCACTGATTTCCATTCATAGCCTTTAGAATTTATTGCAAGAAATTTTATAATCATTGATTTCTTCGCTCTGGATATTGTTATTGGGTACTTCATAACATTCTTCAAACCGAGAAGTTTTGATAATCTTAACATAAGAACTCGGTATAGCAATGCCATTTTTAATAAATTTAGGATTTTTACCATAAAGTATTAGATTTAGCACTTCAACGCTTTGGAATTTAAAAGTAAGACTTCTTTCTCTTTGTTCGATTTCATTCCAAACCGTTGCATTAACTTGTGCATTTTGTGGAGTGATATTACTCATCAAAAAAACCGATGTTTGTGCTGCTTTACTAAAGCGAAAAGAAGCATTTGAGGCTATATGTCCTCGGGTATAACCACTATTTTTATAATCACTCCAAGTACTGCGGTATTTTTTAGGGATATTTGTGTCATCTTCAAAGCGAGCTCGTTTTTTGATCTGTTTTTCTTTTAGATTGGACGCTTCGACTTTATAGGCTACGGCTTTAGTGCCTTTGAGTTTATAATCATAACAATTGGTATAAAAAAATTTATCCAAAACAACAGAGCAATTTAAAGGATTAAAATAAGGCGCAAAATCTTTATCGGGCTTATAAGCTTCTAAAGCAAAAACATGAAGTGTAAATGCTAATAAAAAGATGATAAGTTTCATTCAAGTTCCTTGTCTTTACTTTTGCAAAGATGGTTTAAAAAACATTCTTTACATAGAGGTTTTTTAGCCTTGCAGGTATAGCGTCCAAAAAGCACCATGGCTTGATGAAGATAGTTAAGATTGTCTTTAAATATGCGTGTTAAATCCTCTTCAGTCGCTTCAGGAGTCTTAGCCTTGCTAAGTCCTAAGCGGTGAGAAACACGAAAAACATGAGTATCTACTGCCATGCAGTTTGCACCACACCATTCGATCAAAACCACATGGGCTGTTTTTTGTCCTACTCCTGCTAAGGATTTTAATTTTTCTTCATCCAGTGGAATTTCGGCGTTGAAATTTTCACGGACTGATTGAGCCATTTTGATGAGATTTTGGGCTTTGTTATTATAAAAAGAACAACTTTGTATATAGGTTTTAAGGCTTGATAAATTTGCATTTGCAAGACTTGTGATATCAGGATAAGCTTTAAAAAGCTCAGGGGTGATAAGATTAACCCTTTTATCGGTGCATTGTGCAGAAAGCATCACACAGACTAAAAGTTCATAGAGATTTGAAAACTTTAATTCTGTAGTAGGCTTATCAAAATGTTTTAAAAAAAGTTCTTTGATTTCTGAATTTCTTTTCATTTTTTTATTTTAATTAATTAGCTTTAAACCAAGTTGAGATATAATTGATTTTAATCTATTTTATTAAAAAAGGAAGTCTAAAATGAGAAAAGTTTCTTTAATTGCCGCAGCTTTAATTGCAGGTGTAACTTTAAATTTAAATGCAGCTACTATAGCTACTGTAAATGGTAAAAATATAAGCGATACTGAAGTGAGTGAATTTTTTGCACCGATGCTTAGAGGAGAGGATTTTAAAAGCTTGCCTGATCATCAAAAAAAGGCTCTTTTGCAACAATACATCATGCAAGATTTGATACTACAAGATGCTAAAAAACAAAATTTAGAAAAAGATCCTCTTTATAAAAAAGAATTAGAACGCGCAAAAGATAGCATACTTGTTAATGTTTATCAAGAAAAAATTCTTAATTCTATTAAAGTTGATTCTTCTAAAGTTAAAGCATTTTACGAACAAAATAAAGAAAAATATATCAAACCTGCTGCAGTTCAAGCTAAGCACATTTTAGTATCTAGCGAACAAGAAGCTAAAGATATCATTAAAGAACTCAAAGGTTTAAAAGGTAAAGCTTTAGATGATAAATTCAGCCAGCTTGCTCAAGAAAAATCAATCGATCCAGGTTCAAAAAATCAAGGTGGAGAATTAGGTTGGTTTGATCAATCAACAATGGTAAAACCATTCACTGACGCAGCATTTGCACTTAAAAATGGCACCATTACAACCACTCCTGTAAAAACAAATTTTGGCTATCATGTAATCTTAAAAGAAAATTCTCGTGCAAAAGAACAAATCAAATTTGATGATGTTAAAAAAGGCATTGAAAATGGTTTGAAATTTGAAGAATTTAAAAAAGTGATCAATCAAAAAGGTCAAGATTTGTTAAACAATGCTAAAGTGGAATACAAATAATGGGCTTGTTAGACATCGTAAAAGCAGGGGTTGTTAGCGGAGATGAGCTTAATAAAGTTTATGAATACGCTAAAGCACAGGGTTTTGCTATCCCTGCCGTTAATGTAGTGGGAACTGATTCGATCAATGCTGTTTTAGAAGCTGCTAAAAAAGTAAATTCTCCTGTTATCATCCAATTTTCTAATGGAGGAGCGAAATTTTATGCAGGAAAAAATTGTCCACAAGGTGATGTATTAGGAGCGATTAGCGGGGCTAAGCATGTGCATTTGCTTGCTAAGGCTTATGGTATCCCAGTGATTTTACATACAGATCACGCTGCTAGAAAGCTTTTACCTTGGATAGATGGACTTATAGAAGCAAATGCTGAGTACAAAAAAACTCACGGACAGGCTTTATTTAGCTCTCATATGCTTGACCTTAGCGAAGAGGATTTAGAAGATAATCTAAGCACTTGCGAAACATATCTTAAAAAACTTGATTCTTTGGGAATTTCACTCGAACTTGAACTTGGTTGCACTGGGGGAGAAGAAGATGGAGTGGATAATACAGGTATTGATAATTCTAAGCTTTATACCCAGCCTGAAGATGTAGCACTTGCATATGAAAGACTTGGGAAAATCAGCGATAAATTTTCAATAGCAGCCAGCTTTGGAAATGTACATGGAGTTTATAAACCAGGAAATGTAAGTTTACAACCTGAAATTCTTAAAAATTCACAAAAATTTGTAAAAGAAAAATTTGGCCTAGAAGTTGATAAGCCGATCAATTTTGTTTTCCATGGTGGAAGTGGAAGCGAATTAAAAGATATCAAAGATGCGGTGAGTTATGGTGTAGTAAAAATGAATATCGATACAGATACTCAATGGGCATTTTGGGACGGAGTTCGCGAATATGAAGCAAAAAACCGTGAATATTTGCAAGGCCAAATTGGCAATCCAGAAGGTGAAGATAAGCCTAATAAAAAATACTACGATCCGCGTGTTTGGCTAAGAAGCGGTGAGGAAAGTATGATAAAGCGTTTAGAACTTGCTTTTGAAGATTTAAATTGTATAGGAAGAAATTAAGCCTTTGGCTTAAATCTTCCAAATTTTATTTTAAAGATTTTTTAAATTGCTTGATAACAATCTTTAAAATAGAATTTAGCTAATGGGGTATTAGTGTTATGGATATAAGATCGGATGAAATTTCAGAACTCATTCTGCCAGAAAGTAAAGAGAAAAAAGGATATTTGGTTTATTTAAAAATTATTTTTATACCCGCTTTACTTTATGTTTTTATTTTATTGGGTTATTATGATATTATAAATTTTAAAGTCGAATTGCACACTGTTGTTATGATAGGCTTTATTTTTTTCACAGCCCTTGTGTTTGCAAGGCATAGTTCTGAATACGCATACAGCATTTTTGAACAACAAAAAGATGAATTTAAACAAGCCTTAAAAAGACATATTATGAAGCATTTTCTTACTATAGGTAAGGATACAAAATCTAATGCAAATTTTGATGATTTTGCTTATGCTTATGTTAGGGGTGCAAGGAATGAAAACTTTGCTAGTATTGGTGCAGCTATTTTTCCTATGATGGGAATTTTAGGAACTTTTATCAGTATAGCCTTGTCTATGCCTAATTTTAGCTCTAGCGATACAGCAGCCTTAGAGCAAGAGATCGCTCTTTTGCTAAGTGGTGTAGGAACTGCTTTTTATGTTTCAATTTATGGTATTTTTCTAGCTCTTTGGTGGATGTTTTTTGAAAAATTTGGAAAGAGTAAGATCGAGCGTTTGTTAAATCGTCAAAAAAATTCTACAAGTGGATTTTTTTGGACAAAAGAAGAGCTTGATCAAAGATATTTGAGTGAAAGCTTGCAACATTTTGAAAAAATCAGTGCCATTTTTAAACAAGTAAGCAATCAAGATTTTTTTGCAGAGCTTGATCATACTATAGATAGAAAATTTGGAATTTTTCAAGATATGCTCAATGTAGAAGAAAAAGCTATAAGATTGAGTGGGGAGCATATTAAGCAAACTATGGGTGAGTTAAGTAGAGCACAAAGAGATCAAAGAGATCTTGGAAAAATGTATGGCGAAATGCTAAATGGTATAGGAATGCTTAATCAAAATTTAAAAGAAATCAATATGCGAATGTCTGAACAATATAACCGCCTTCTTGATATCAGTAGTGAAAAAATTCAGCATTTTGATAAAACCTTGCTTGCTTTTGATGAAAAAGTAGATCGTTTTGGTAAAAATTTTGAATTATATGAAAAAGCCATTTTAGAAAGTCAAGAAAAAGTTTTTGAAGGTTTTAAAGCAAGTCTTTTTGAGGGTATGCATAAATTTAAAGAAGTTTATGAAGAAGAAAAAAGTATCGATGCGAAAATCAAAATGATGGATAAATTAAAGCAAGAAATTAAGAATTTAAATGAAGAAACAAATGAAGTGATGGCTAAAATAGGTAAAATTCCTAATCCTGCTCAAGAAGAGCAAGATAATATAGAAAATGAAATTCTTTCAAGCGAAAAGATAACTGAAAATACAGAGCAAACCAAAGAAAATCAAAATGATAGCGACACTTTAGATTCTAATAAAAATTTTAATAAAGAAGAAAAAGAAGATAAATGAAAAATGAGCAAGAAGAAGGTAATTTTTGGATAGCCTATGCTGACTTGATGGCAGGGCTACTTTTTGTTTTTATCCTGTTAATAGGTGCTATTGTAGTTAAATACGTTTTAACTCAAAGCGATCTAAGAGAAATTAAAGATAATCTTAACAAACAAGAAGCACGCTTAGAAGAAAGCAAGGAAGAGCTTAGAAATAAAGAAGCTATTGTTTTTAAATTAAGCTCTGATTTAAACAATGCTTCAAGTGCTTTAAATCTTATAAATTCTCAAAAAGCAGAACTTGAAGCAAATATCACTAATTATGAGCAATTAAGCAAAGAGCTTAATTCATCTATAGATAATAAAGATAAGCAAATTTTGATTTTGCTAGGTCAGCTAGAAAAGAAAGATGAAGAAATTAGAAATTTGCAAGAAAGCTTTGATAAAGCAAAAGAAAAGGTTCAAAATTTAAGTTTGATTCGCGAGAATCTAAGTAAAGAGCTACAAGCTAAACTCGATAGCAATATCACCATAGATCAAAAAACAGGTTCTATTTCTTTACCTTCTGAGGTATTGTTTGATAAGGATTCTTATACGCTTAAAAATGAAGCTAAGGCGAGTTTGAGAAAAATTTTAAGTGAGTATTTTAATGCTATTATCAATGATCCAAAGATTTTGTCTAATATTGAAAATATTATCATTGAAGGGCATACGGATAGTGATGGATCTTATATTTATAATCTTGATTTATCCCAAAAGCGTGCTTATGAAGTGATGAATTTTATCTATACTTTTTATAAGGATATAAGATTGCAAAAACTTTTGATGGCAAGTGGCAGATCGTTTTCTGATCCTGTTCTTGTAAATGGAGTAGAGGATAAAGATAAAAGCCGCCGTATAGAGATTAAATTCAGTATTAAAAATGATAATGCTTTAAAAGATGTTGAAAAGTTTTTTGAGTTTCACTAAGAATTTTAAATGCTAATTTCTCCTATAGAAAAAATTCAATTTCAAGGATTTGAATTTTATATCAAGCGTGATGATTTGCTAGGAGAGATCAATGGAAATAAAGCTAGAAAACTTGCTTTTTACCTTTCTCAAAATTATAATCAGAGCCAACGCTTTATAAGTTATGGTGGCATTCAAAGTAATGCTTTAGTAGCACTTAGCATATTTGCAAGTAAAAGAAATTTAACTCTTATTTATGCTTGCGAAAAGATTCCTACTTATCTAAGAAATAATCCTTGCGGTAATTATAAATTAGCCTTGGAAAATAATGTTTATTTTATTGAAAATCATAGTGATAAAGACTTAAAAACATTTGCACTTTCTTTGTGTGAAAAAGATGATGTTTTTATAGAGCAAGGAGTTGCTAATTTAAATGCCGAATCAGGTTATATTCAACTAGCCAAGGAAATAGAAAGTCAAAGTAAAAATTTAGGTTTAGATTTTGATATTTTTCTACCCTCTGGCACAGGAACTTCGGCTGCATTTTTAGCTAAAAATTCCAAATTTAAAGTTTTTACTTGTGCTTGTGTTGGAGATGAGTGCTACCTTAAAACTCAAATTTTAAATCTTATTAAAAATTATGATTTTTCGAATTTAGAAATTCTAAAAAGTGATAAAAAATATCATTTTGCTAAACTTTATCTAGAATTTTATCAGCTTTATAAAGATTTAAAACAAGAATGTCAAATAGAATTTGACTTGCTTTATGACATGCTAGGATTGAGCATAGCCTTAAAAAGAGAATGGAAAAATCCCTTGCTTTATATCCACCAAGGAGGAATTTCTGGAAATTCCTCTATGTTAGAAAGATATATATTTAAATATTGTAAAGATAAATGATTTATTTTTGTAGATGGCTTAAAAGATTTTTACACGCTAAAGAAATGATTTGATAGGTTTCATCAAAATTCCCACTATACCATGGATCAGGGACTTCATCATATCCTAAATGAGAAGCAAAATCAGTGATTTTTAAAAGTTTATTTTGAGTATTTTTATAATTTTTTTGAACATTCTTAAAATTAGAATTATCCATGGTGATTAAAAAATCACTTTCATCACAAAGTGCTTGAGTGAGTTTTTTGCTTGTAAAATTTTGATATTTTATATTTAAGCTTTTAAGTTTATTTTGAGTGCCATAGTGCATATTTTCTCCATCGTGTTCTCCTGAGGTTCCAGCACTGGTTATAAAAAATTCTTTTTCTAAATTTGCTTTTTTAACAAGATCTTTCATAACAAATTCAGCCATGGGGGAACGACAAATATTTCCAAGACATACAAAAACTATCTTTTTCATTTTCATCCTTGAAATTTAATTGAAAATTATAAAAAATATCATACAATAATTTTATGGAAAATTTCAATAGGACTTTATGGGTATGTTGGTTTGGCGTCTTTACTACAAGTATGGGACTTAGTCAAATTGCTCCAATCTTGCCTTTATATATCAAAGAATTAGGACATACAGATACTAGCGAAATCGCATTTTACTCAGGATTAGCTTTTGGAATCACACCGCTTGGAATGGCTATTTTTTCACCTTTGTGGGCATATTTGGGTGCAAAATACGGCTATAAAAATATGCTACTTCGAGCAAGTTTAGGAATGTCAGCTTTAACGCTGTGGCTTAGTTTTGCTCATGATGCTATGGAAGTGGTTTTGATACGAGGTTTAACGGGTATTGTATCAGGATTTACCGCAGCAGCTGTTGTTTTTATCGCTGTAATAGCACCCAAAGAAAAAGTAGCTTATGCTTTGGGGACACTTTCTACTGCATCTATCAGTGGGAGTTTGTTAGGTCCTTTATTTGGTGGAGTTGTGGCAGGAATTTTTAGCATTAGTGCAGTTTTTGATTTGGTAGCCTTTTTGCTTGCTTGTTCTTTTGTGACAATTTTTCTTTTTATTCATGAGAGAAAAATTCAAAAAGAAGCAAAAAAAAATACTCAAGAATTTAAAGAAAATAAAAAACTTATTGTTATTATTTTTATCACAACTTTTATCATTCAGTTTGGAACTTTTGGGGTTATGCCTATTTTAAGTCTTTATGTAGAACAAATTTATCAAGGTGAAAATTTGGCTCTTTGGGCAGGTATAGTTGTAGCTGCAAGTGGGATTAGCAACCTTTTCTTTGCGCCAAAACTTGGAAAAATAGCAGATAAAATCGGCCCTAGTAAGGTTATTTTTAGCGCTTTGATATTTTGTGGAATTTGTTTTTATTTACAATCCTTGGCTACCAATGTTTATGCACTTATTTTCGTAAGATTGCTTATAGGAATAGGTCTTGGAGGACTTTTGCCTTGCGTGAATGCTTTGCTTAAAAAAGGTGTTAGTGCTAAAAATTTAAGCCTTGTATTTGGCTTTAATCAAACTTGTCAGTTTTTAGGAAATTTTTGTGGTGCTTTTGGAGGAGGATTGATAACAGCGCATTTTAGTGTAGAACTTGTTTTTGCTTTTATTTGCTGTATTTTTATTTTAAATGCTATAATTTTTTTGATATTTGAAAGAAATTATATTTTTTCTAATCAAGGTTTATAATTCTTTAGAAAGGTGATTTTATGGAACTCATTTTACTTAGTTTGATTGTTATTTTGCTTGTATTTGTCATTATAAAGCAGTTTAAAAATAGCTCTAAAATAGAAGAGAAGGACATTCATATTAGCAATGATATTACCCAACTTAAATCCATAGGAGAGCTTAGTGTTTTTCAAGTCTTTAGTAAAGAAATTGTTACTAAAAAAGATAGTGCTTTTAACGGAATTTGGAAAAGTATTTTGGGTTGGTCTTTAAGCGAAAGACAGATTGCTTTGATTTTTGAATTTGAGATCACATTTTTATATGATTTAAGAGATAAAAATTTTGAAATCATAGTTTTAGATAATGATCATTATAAGATTATTATGCCTGAATGCAAATACAAGCACAGCATTATAGATATGAAATTTTATGATGAAAAAAATGCTAAATTTTTGCCTTTTTTACTGCCTGATTCTATTAATAGCACAGGACTTAGCTTTAGTGAAAATGACAAAAATAAACTTATAAGAGAAGCCAAAGAAGAGGTTAAAGAATTGTCATTAAATCTTATTAGAAATTTAGAAAGTAAAATTCACAAAAGTGCTAGAGATACTTTAGAAGCTATAGCCAAAGGTTTTGGAGCAAAAAAGGTAGAGTTTGAATTTAAGGACAATACTCAAAAGCTAGATATAAACTAGCTTTTTTCTTTTCTTACTTGAGTGATACTTTTTCCACCTAAGCCGTAATTGTCTGTATCGATTTCATCAATGATTACTACGGTTGAGGCTTTGTTTTTGTTTAAAACTTTAGCGAGTAAATCTGTAACTCCTGCGATAAGCTCTTGTTTTTGTTCGCTTGTAGGTTCACCGTTTTCTTTGGTAATGCGTATATTTACAAAAGGCATTTAAAACTCCTTTATATATTTTTTAATAATTTTAAATAGAAAACATTAATACAAGCTTATTAGAAAAGCTCATTTTTTATAAAAATTATTTTGATAATTAATATTAAATTTATAAAAACAAGATTATAATTTAATATCAGTATTAAAATATAAATTCATCTATAGTTTAAATTTATATAAATAAAAAATGACTCACTATCACAAAAGCTGATTAAAATTTGCTAAAAGGATGTCATAAATCTTAAAATGTTTGATTTTTTTATAAATTATATGATTTTTTGTGCTAAAGATCTTTCTAAATTGTTTTTAGGAACTTTAGCTTTATTTTTATTTGCCTTTTTTGGATTTATGTTTTTTATATGCGAAGGTGTGTTTTTATATGTATTACTTTTTTGTGAAATAATTTTATTTTTATATATGCTTTTGGGTATTTTTTACATACGTAATCAAAAATTATTTTATAAAATTTTTGATTATTTTATAGCTTTGCAAAAGTTGTTCAAAAGAAAAATTTAAATTTGCAGGAGAGCTTGAGGGTAGGGCTATGGCTTTTAAATGAGGATGAAATTTAGTAAAAAATCGATAAGCACTTTTCCCTGTGGTAAAAATAGCTTGGATTTGTGCTTGAGAAAGGATTAAATTTAAATCATTAGCCTTTGCGTAACTTATGGTTTTATCATCTGAATTTTTAATCTTACAGCTTTGAAGCACATCCCAAATGGCGATATTTTTTTCTTTTAAAAACGCTTGTTGTTTTGTTATATTTTCTAATCTTGTATCAAAAAGTGTTTCTAGTATAGGCCAAAAACGATTTCTTGGGTGCTGGTAGTAAAATCCATCTTCTCTTGATTTTACCGAGGGAAAAGATCCTAAAATTAAAATTTTAGAATCCTTATCAAAAAAGGGTTTAAAAGGATGAGTTAAAAACTCACTCACTCGCATAAATCCACAGAGATTTTGCCATTTTTAATCTCACTTACTTTTACTTTTAAAATTTGATTTTCACTTAAATTGAGATTTTTACTTTTAGAATTATGAAGCAAGCCATCAATTCCATTTTTAAGTTCTATAAAGGCTCCAAAATTCGTGATTTTTTTGACTTTTCCTTCAAATTCTTCGCCGATTTCAAAGTTTGATAGATCTTTTTCTTTAAAGCCTTTTTTATTATTTTTTTGAGAACTTGTGATATTGATAATATAATCTTTTGCGGCTTTAATTTGTTCGTTTTCATTGCCCGCAATTTTTACTTCACCCTTTTCACGATCTAAGTCTATAGAAACACCAAATTTTTCAATAATTTCTTTGATAGTTTTTCCAGCTTGACCTATGATATCGACTATTTTTGAAGGATCAACATTGAAAAGCTCGAGTTTTGGCAATACCTCTTCATTAACAACAATTTCCTTAAGTGCTTCTTCCATGATATTTAAGATATGAATTCTACCTTCTTTAGCTTGATACAAGGCTTCTTTGAGTATTTTTTGATCAATACCGCCCAATTTGATATCCATTTGTAAGGCTGTGATACCGTCTTTGCTACCTGCTACTTTAAAATCCATATCCCCATCATGATCTTCTAAGCCCATGATATCAGTTAAAATAGCATATTGATCGCCTTCAAAAATAAGCCCCATAGCTACTCCTGCTACAAGTTTTAAGCTAGGTACTCCCGCTGCTCTTAAGGCTAAAGACCCTCCACAAACCGTTGCCATAGAACTAGAGCCATTGCTTTCTAAAATTTCACTTACCAAACGGATAACATAAGGATAATTTTCATCTATGCTTGGATAAAGGGCTCTTTTGGCTAAGTTTCCATGTCCTAACTCTCTTCTTCCAGGTGCTTTGATAGGGCTTGCCTCGCCTACTGAAAAACCTGGAAAATTATAATTAACCATAAAGCGTTCATTGATAGGATTTTTTTCGGTTAACACATCAACCATTTGCGCATCATTTTCACTACCTAAAGTCGCCACAACCAAAGCTTGAGTTTGTCCGCGTGTAAAAAGGCAAGAGCCATGTGCATTAGGTAAAATATTTGTTTCTATGGCAATAGGACGCACTTCATTTAAATTTCTACCATCTGCTCTTTTTTTTGTATTTAAAATTTGGCTACGAACGATTTTATGTTTGACTTTTGCTAGGGCATTTAAAATACTTTCTTCATCCCATTTTGTCGCGCTTTCAAAATTTAATATTTTTTCAGCAATTTTATTTAACTCACTCGCTCTTTCACTTTTTGCCATTTGATTGATAGCCTGTACGATTTGATCGTGAAAATTATTTTCTATAAAGGCGAGAAGTTCGAAATTTTCTATTTCATCTTTGAAATTTAAATCGCTTGATTTTTTATGTTTCAAAAAAGCTTCTTCATAAGCATTAGAGCCATTTAATATAGCTTTTTGGGCTAGACTTAGCGCTTCTAAAATTTCATCTTCGCTAAGTTCATTCATGCTTTGTGAAGTTGTTTGGGTTAAAACATCTGCATAAGGAGCTTCGATAAAGATTTCATCTTCTTTTTGATTAGGTAAAGCACGCATTTCTATCATTAAAAGCTCATCTTTAACCCCTGCTACATAAAGATCAAGGGTGCTATTTTTAAGTTCTTCATTGTTTGGATTTAGGACAAATTTTTCTTCTATGCGACCTATGCGAACTCCACAAACAGGAGCTTTCATAGGAATATCACTAAGATAAAGTGCTACGCTTGCTGCATTTAGACTCATAACTTGAAGATCTACTTGAGGATCAGCAGAAAGAACCATTACGACAATTTGTGTCGGGTAGGCATATCCTTTTGGAAAAAGTGGACGCAAACTTCTGTCTATAATGCGTGCAGTTAAAGTTTCTGCATCGCTTGGTTTGGTTTCTCTTTTAACATAGCCGCCCGGGATTTTTCCTGCTGCATAGGCTTTTTCTATATACTGAACAGTTAGAGGCAAAAAGTCTTCTTCAACAGGCTTTTCCTCTCTTGCAACCGCGGCTAAAACGACACTTTTTCCTTGTCGCATAAGCACAGCACCTGCAGCTTGTTTAGCTACTTTTTCTATATCGAATACTTCTAAATTGCCATTGATTTCTATACTGTATTGCATCATTTGTCCTTTTTTTCCATATAATAAATTTGTCAAACTTTTAAAAATATTTAGCAAATCTCATTCCTTAATTTTAAATTTTACTCTCCGTTTCTGCTAAAGAAAAATCGTATTTAACTCCACCTAAAGGATAGAAGTTAAAAATAAAATAAATACCGCTTTGATTTTTAGCAGTAATTCCCGCACTTGTAAGTTGCGGATCAATTCTTTCTCTATACATTAAAGAATAATTCCAACATTTGCGTTGAAAAGTATATCCAAGCTCCCACATATTAGCATGCGCTCTTTGGGTATCAAACCAAATTCCTCCAAACAAATGATAATTTGCATTTGCAAGGTAATTTGCGCGCGTGCCTATAAAACTATATTTTCCATACTCATCGTTTTGATAAGCATGCGAAAAACTCCAATTGAATTTAGGGTTAGGATTGATCTCCATTTGACTGATGATATTTGTAAAACGATCTTGAAGATCAGAGTAAATAATCTCACTATTAAAACTGATATTGTTATTATAATAATAGCTTAATAAATTGCTTATCTCATCAAACTCACCTTGCTTGTTTAAATAATCAATATTAATTCTATGTTTGATTTTTTTTTGACCTTCATTATTGTAAAAGTATTGAGTAGTATAAAAGCCAAGATGTTCCTCTTCTTTGTCAATTTCTTCAAGATAATCTTCTGAAATACTTCCTGATTTGGCTCCTGGAAGAACATATTTTAACCCAAAATTAAGAGTATGAAAAAAATTATCATATGCTTTAGATAAATCAGTATAAAGATTAAAATCGTGCGTATTTCTAAAATAATGCTCATGATCTTTTTGAGGATAATGACTATAGTTTAAAAATGAAGCATAAAAGCGTTCGGTAAAAGTAAAATGCAAGAAGTCATCAAAAAAAGCATTATGATAAGAAATAGGCAAATTTAAATTCAATTGATTTGCATAAGGGCCTACAGGGCGATAAAAATTATGAAAAGATGCATCAAAAGAATAACGCAAGCGTTCATCAAAAAAATTATTCAAAAAACGATGATATTGAAAGCTTGGATATTCTTGTAAGGTATTATCGTTATTTAATGCAGAAGTATCGATATAATACTTTGCATAAGCTCCATAATAATTATTTTCATCCGCTAGAAAATAATTGATTTTTGAAGTAACTAATGAATTTAAATCACGATAATCCCTGCTGCCAAGATTAAGATAATCTATATCATTAAGATAGGTAGCATCTATCCATAAGCCTTCTTGAAAATTATCGCCCAACAGGGTTTTAATTAAATCATTTCTAGCATATTTTAATTCTGCGCCGTAATGACTTTGGTTTTTTAAATTTTCATCATGATAATAGGATGAATTTTCTCTAAAAGCTCCTAAATTTACCTCTCCTATAGAATAAGGAGAGTCGATAAATCTTAAGGTTGAGTAAAGCCCAAAACCACGATCGGTTCTAATTTGAGGATTTAATTCTAGATCCCAATTTTCATAAGGTGCGATATAAATAGGCTGTTCATAATACAAACCTTCGCTGTTTTTTAAGACTATTTTTGGGATTAAAAGTCCGCTTTGGCGGTGGGTATCTGCACTAAAACCAAAATAGGGTAAATAAAATATAGGAAAATCTTTAACATATAATTTTGCATTATATAAATGAACAAAATTATTTTCCCTATTGAGCCATCCTTTAGAAAAGCGAATTTCCCAATCAGGATCTTCGACATTACAACTTGAAACAGCTGAAATTTCGCTTTTGAAAACATTCTCATCTAAATAGCTAGTCTTGCTTTGAAACCATACTTCTAAATTATTATTAGAAAAGAAAAAATTATTAAAATTAGCTTCATTTGAATTTAAATTGATTTTAGCATAGTTTGAATGAGAGCGTTCATTTTGTCCTCTTAATATATTCACATCACCAAAAAGCTCTAAATCTCCGGTTTTTTCATTGTAAATAGCCTTATTGGCAGTGATAAAATAAAAATCTGAAAAAATAATCACATCATCGTTTGCAGTGAGTATATCCCCTTGTTTTTTAGCATCAAGTGCATAGATATCAACTTGAGTGGCATTGAGTAAAGTAAGACTAGCGCTTAAAAATAAAATTTTACGCCACATTAACTACTATTGTCCTTGCTAGATAATCTTCCCAAGTTTTGCGTAAATCATTGCTTAAAGCCCAAGCAAAGCCCAACATAAATGCCATATCGCTTATTTGCCTAACGATTGAGCGTATACAGCTTTGGTTTAAATTGGGTTTGTCTAATAAGTCTTCATCTAAAATAATGATTTTGCATACCATTTTTCCTAAACTTGCCCCATATAAATAAGTAAAAATTGTTTGGTAAGTAATATGAAGCAATAAAAATCCTAAGTAAAAATCGCCCAAAATTTGAGCTGTATCAAATAAATCCTTAGCATTAAGTAATTTATCATAAAAAATAACAAATACAATCAGCGAAAGTACAAGATTATCGATAAAATATGCCAATATCCTTTTATTGAAACTAGCAATGGTAAGATTTTCTCGCTCAAGACGCGTAAGTAAATCTTCTTTCATTGAATAACCTGATGAGCGATATCTTTTCTAAATTGCTTGCCTTTAAAATGAACATTTTCACAAAGCTCGTAAGCTTTTTTCTGTGCCTCTTCTATGCTTGAGCCTGTACCAACGCAAACCAATACACGCCCACCATCTGCCATAAGTTTACCATCTTCTAAACTTACTCCAGCATAAGAAATATGTGTATTTTCAGGAATATTTGTTATAGAAATTTCACTTTTTGGAGAGCTTTTGTAAGGATAGTTTTCACTCGCGCATACTACGCCCACTGCATAATCTTTTTTAATTTTTATCTTGGTGTGTCTTAAACGCTTTTGTGTAGTGGCTAAAATAAGTTCTAAAGGATTTTCAATCAAAGGCATTAAAACTTCACATTCAGGATCACCAAAGCGCACATTAAATTCCAAGACATAAGGCTTATTGCCTACAACCATAATACCTATAAACAATACCCCGCAAAATTCACTGCCTTCTTTTTTCATACCTGCAAGAGTTGGGATAATGATATCTTTTTGTATTTTTCTAAGCAAGCTTTCATTAGCTAAAGAACTCGGAGCATAAGCTCCCATACCACCCGTATTTGGTCCTTTATCCCCATCTAAAAGTTTTTTATGATCTTGTGCAGCAGGTAAAAGTACAAAGTCATTGCCATCACATACCGCAAAAATACTAAGCTCAAAGCCATCTAAAAATTCTTCCACAACGATAAGTTTACCCGCTTCTCCAAAGCTTTCTCCACTTAGCATTTTAGAAGCCTCTTCTATGGCTTCTTCGTGAGTTTTTGCGATAATTACTCCTTTGCCAGCACAAAGCCCATCGGCTTTAACGACTATAGGAGGAGTTAAGCTTAATATAAAGTTTTTTGCTTTTTCTATATCATTTGTGTTTAAAAATTTTGCTGTTTTAATACGATATTTTTTTAAAAAGCTTTTCATAAAAGATTTAGAAGTTTCAAGCATAGCTGCAGCTTTTGTAGGTCCAAAAATAGGAATATTGTGTTGTTTAAAAATATCTACAACGCCTTCAGCTAAAAAACTTTCACTACCTACTATGCATAGATCAAATTCTTTTTCTTTTGCATAAGTGGCTAAAACTACAGGATCTTTAAAATTGAGATTGGTTCCAAGACTTTCGGTAGCACCATTACCAGGAGCAAAGTAAAATTCTAAATTTTCATCCACACGCTTTAGCGCTAAAGCGATAGAATATTCACGAGCACCGCTACCCAAAATCATTATTTTCATTTATTCTCCTTGTATAAAACCCAAACAGCCGCTTAATAAAGATTGACCCCAAAAAGTCAAAGAAAACCGTTAGGCGATTTTTAAAGGCTGTAACTTCTCGCTTCTTTCGAAACTCAAACGACGCCACAGAACACGGTAAATCGCACAATCACAGTTAATAAAAATATGTTGGATCACTTTAAATATCACGAACTGTTTAGGCAAGCAAATTATAGCCTTATTTAGCTTAAAATTCTATGTTTAAATCAGTTTAAATTTGGTTTTTCCTATTTTATCAAAATGTTTTCCTTCTAAAATAATATCTGCTACACTTTCCCATACATGTTTTTCATCGATAAACACTATATCAAAACTATTATCACGCATTAAAGACTGATAATTGACTTTTTTAGGGGCGTACTTTACTATGAAATAAGGATTTTGCGCAAAGGTTTCTATTTTTAATTTACAAAGCAAATCCAAATCCGAAGTCACGACTAAAAATTTTTTTCTTTGTTCTTTGGTAATTTTTTGGATATAAACTAAAAGTTTTTGATCAAAAGGATTTAGAGCGGATTTATTTAAGCGACTTAAGTAATGTTCTGCAAAAGAAAGAGAACAGAAAGAATTTTCTATATTACTCATAGTAAAATAAGAATTTTTAACCCCTGATGATTTTAAGGACAGGTGCCAAATTTTAACATCCATTATCGTAGCACATAAATTAAGACCTGTAATTATTTTTTTAAAGAGTTTTTCGCGTGAAAGCTTGAAAGCATTTTCAAAAATATTATAATTTTTCTTATAAAAATCCTCTTGTATAGCACCCAGTCTTTTAAGGGTTGTTCTATAATACTCCGCTTCTTTTTGAAGTTTTGCTAATTTTTCTTGTCTTGCTTTGAGTTTTTCAGGATCTGCATTGGCCGCATTGCTTTTAAGTTGAATTTCAGATTGTAAAGCTTTCATTTGTGCTTCAAGTGAAGCAAGGCGGTTTTTTCTTGTATCTATAGTGGCTATTAAAGCTTGGTAATGGCATTGTAAAGATAAGAAAGTTTCATTAAATATTTTAGTGATATTGGGTTTTTTATCTGCTATCATTTGTTTGTAAGAATTTTCTAAGTGCATCATAATGCTTTTTAGGGCGCTAAATTGGGTTTGATCTATACTATTATCCATAAAAATTAAAGTATCATAAGCTTTAAATAAAAATCTCTTAAGAATGAGATAGTCCAAAATACAAGGAATATCTTTTTCATCTTGTAAATTGGCTTGCAAGGCTTCAACAGATAAAATTTCATGGGCAAAATATTTTTGTATGGCTTGAGGAATAGTAAAAGATAAGGGAATTTTTTCTATAGAATCAAAATCAATGCTTCTATAAAGTTCTGTAATATACGCACTTCTGCGAGAATTTTGTAAATCTTCAAGCTCATCATCACTATCGGTTTTCCAAAAATCATGTTCAGTGATAAAATCACCCTCTTTAAATTCTTGAAATTTGGAAGGTTTTATCCCTGTGATAGTTTTGCTTACAGGCACAGGAGCGCCGTTTTCAGACTTTTTATCACTAGAGAGCGTGCGAAATTCAACAAGCATCCCAACACTTGGCATACTTTTTTTATCATTCCAAATTTGACGACTAAAGTCAAAAAAAGTATTTGCTGAATTCGTTACAGTTCCACGCCCTGTGGAATCCATATATATAGCTATTTTTCCATGCATATTTCATCCTTGAAAGTTTTTAAAAGATAATTTTAGCTTTATTTTTATAAAAATTTTATAAGCAAAAGAATAAAATTACATGTTTGATTTTAAAATTCTTTTTAGTTATATTTTTTTTACCGTAGGAAAAATTGAATGTTTTTTTATGAATATCTTAAAAATCCAAAACAAATCGGTGCTTTTTGTTCTAGCTCTCAAAAGCTAGGTTTTGTTATGACTCAAAATATTAATTTGCGTCAAGCAAACTATATCGTAGAGATTGGACCTGGCACAGGTGTTTTTACTGAAAATATTTTAAAATATAAAAATAAAAAAGCACAATTTTTTGCTATAGAAATCAATAAAAATATGGCAGATAAGCTTAAAAGAAAAATTGTAAATTTGGATATAGAAATAGGGAGTGCTGAAAATTTACCTTATTTTTTAAGGCAAAGAAATATCACCTATGCAGATGTGATTATAAGTGGAATTCCGTGGAGTTTGCTTAGGGATCACGAGCAAGAAAAGCTTTTAAAAATCATCCATAAAAGTTTAAAACCTAACGGATATTTTAGCACCTTTGCTTATGTGCTACCTACTTATTCAAGTTTAAAATTTCGTCAAAAGATATTTTCTCTTTTTGCAGAGGTGAGAATTTCAAAAGTTGTTTGGCAAAATTTGCCACCCGCTGTGGTGTATTATTGTAAGAAGTAAATTTTTATCCCCATTTTTTTGATAAAACACAACTTAATGCTTTATTACACGGATTGTCCTAAAAATAAGCACGCATTGTAAAATTTTTGGATTAAAGCTTGATAATTTTAAATAAAGCTATATTATAATTCTTTCTTTTTAGCAATAATGAGCAATTCTCGATCACCTGTAGTTTCTTCTATATAATCTTCTATGGAAGATAAGATATCAAATCCGTTTTGCTTTAATAATTTATGTACTTTTTCTAAACCTAAAGCACTATGATAAAATGATTCTTTCCACATTGTGCTTATAATTTCGCCATCATTTTTTCCATGAGTAAATAAAAACAATCCACCAGATGTCAACAAAGAAGAAATGATTTGATAAATACATTCTTGTTTATCATACCTAATGTGCCAAATAGAATCAAATGCGATGATTGCATCATATTTTTTATCTGTTTTGAAATTTAAAATATCCTCTACTAAAAAAGTGGCATTATGTAAGTTAAGTTTTTGTGCTTGTTTTATCATTTCTTCTGAAATATCTATCCCTGTAACTTGAAATCCTTGTTTTGATAAATATAAAGCGATAGGATATCCAGTTCCACAACCAATATCTAGCACTCTTGAATTTGGACTTAAATTATTTGCGAAGTCGACAATGCATTGATTGATTGAGGTATTTTTGCGAAATTCACTCCACTTTTTACAAATTTTATTGTATGAATCTTTTATGCTATTTTCCATCCATATTCCTAAAAATTTTAACACTCTTTGATTTTTATAATAAAATTAATACATTTAATATAAGCTTTTTCTATGACTTTATATGCTAGTTTTTTATGTATTAAAAATTTGTTAATGAGGGTTTTAAATTCTTGAAAACCTGTATATTATTATCAGGTTTTCAGATTTTTTAATTTATTCCCATTCTATAGTTGCAGGTGGTTTACTTGAGATATCATAAACTACGCGGTTAATACCTTCAACCTCATTGATAATACGACGCGAGATATTTTCTAAAATTTCATAAGGTATGTGTGAAAAAGTCGCTGTCATTCCATCACTTGCATCAACAACACGAACACAAATGGTATTATCATAAGTTCGGTTATCTCCCATAACACCAACGCTTTTTACATTTAACAATACACAAAAAGCTTGCCAAGTTTTATTATACCAACCTGTGCTTCTTAGTTCTTCAAGTAAGATTACATCTGCTTTGCGTAGTAATTCAAGACTTGGGCGATTGACTTCTCCCATGATGCGTATAGCAAGACCAGGGCCTGGGAAAGGATGGCGATAAACTATTTCTTTGCTTAATCCAAGCTCGATACCTAAAGCACGCACTTCGTCTTTAAAAATTTCTTTTAATGGCTCAACAAGTTTAAGATTCATCTTTTCAGGCAATCCACCTACATTGTGGTGGCTTTTGATAGTTTTGCTTGCACCTATAACCGAACTTTCTATGATATCAGTATAAAGTGTGCCTTGAGCTAAAAATTTCACATCTTTGTGTTTTTTAGCTTCTTCTTCAAAAATTTCTATAAAGGTATTGCCTATGATTTTGCGTTTTTGCTCAGGATCAGTAACTCCTGCTAAGCGATCTAGGAAAATCTTGCTTGCATCAATGCTTATAAGATTAATCCCTAAAGTGTTTTTAAACATAAATTCAACTTGTTCTTTTTCGTCACTTCTTAAAAGTCCATTATCTACAAAAACTACTATAACTTGATCTTTGATTGCATTTGCTAGTAAGGCTGCTACGACACTGCTATCTACCCCGCCGCTTACAGCACAAAGAACTTTATCTTTGCCCACTTCTTCGCGAATTTTTTCAGCTTGAGTTTTTGCAAAAGATCCCATATTCCAAATACTTTCGCAATTGCAAGCATATTTTGCAAAATTTTTCAAGATGCTTTTGCCAAATTCACTGTGTTGTACTTCAGGGTGAAATTGCAAGGCAAAGAATTTTTTCTCTTCATTTGCAAAAACACAATACGGACTATTTTCACTTGTTGCTAAAACTTCAAAACCTTGTGGTAAATTTTCAACCTTATCAGAATGACTCATCCAAACGATTTGTTTTTTAGGTAGATTTTTAAACAAATCGCTATCTTTTTGAATTTCTATACTTGCTTTGCCGTATTCTTTGTGTCCTGCTGGAGCAACATTGGCTTTATAATGATGAGCCATGAGTTGCATACCATAACAAATTCCAAGTATGGGTAAGCCTAGATTAAAAACCTCTTTATCACAAAAGTACGCATCTGTTGCATAAACACTTGCAGGGCCACCACTTAAAATAATACCCTTAGGTTCTTTCGCTTTGATATCTGCTAAACTTACATTAAAAGGCAAAATCTCAGCATAAACGCCTTGCTCTCTCAATCTTCTTGCTATAAGCTGAGTATATTGCGATCCAAAATCTAAAACTAAAATATCTGCTTTTTTCATTCTACCACCTATTTAATTGTTCGTATTTTTTAATGCTTTTTATTGAACCATTTTGTTCGTAGCTAGTGTATTGTGGGTTGCCCTTATAGCCACATGCACACAAAAAAATTAAGAAAAAAAATGCTAAAATCATCTTATGGAAAAATTTCAAAGTCCAAAGATAATTAAAAATACTAGCGCCATTCTTAATGACTTGATGAGTAAGTCTCATTATCGACCCTTAAAAACCTTATTTTTTTGTAAAGATTTTTTAAATTCTTTTCCGCCTGCCAAACAGCGTTTAATCGCTAGAATTTATATAAAAAATCATATTTTAAATATAGTGACTTTAAATTCAGCCGCTTACCAAGAATTAAATCACGATAATAGCAAAATTTATATTAAAGTTCTCATAAAAAAATACGGAAAAATGTATCCTTTGAGTGGATTTTCAGATATAAAAGATTTAAAAATTTTTACACAAAAATACAATAATACAATAAAAAATAATGAAAATTTCACGGCTAAAAAACCCTATATAGAATTAAGCCTTGGAAAATTTGAAAATAAATTTGAAAATAAAATTTTAGCAAAGAAATTTGAAGAAATAAGGCAGATGATAAGAAATGGCTGAAATTTTACTTAAAAATACTCTCAAAGAAGAGCTTCAAACCCTACCTGCAAATGCTGGAGTGTATCAGTATTTTAATGCCGAAGGAAAGCTTTTATATGTAGGCAAGGCTAAAAATCTTAAAAACCGCGTAAGATCTTATTTTGCTTTTACCCCAAATTTACGCGCCAATCCAAAAAATTCTTTAAGAATTCAAAAAATGATAGAAGAAGCGGTGCATTTGGAATTTATTACAACAAATTCAGAAGCTGATGCTTTGATTTTGGAAAATTCTTTTATCAAGCAACTTCATCCAAAATACAATATTTTACTAAGAGATGATAAGACTTATCCTTATATTTATGTAGATTTTAATGAAGAATTTCCGCGTTTTGAAATCACTAGAAAATTAGTTAAAAAAAGTAAAATCAAATATTTTGGCCCCTTTTTTAAAGGAGCTAGAGAGCTTTTAGATGCGCTTTATTTATACTATCCTTTAAAGCAAAAAGCAAGTTGTAAATCTCCTTGTATTTTTTATCAAATTTCTCGTTGTCTTGCGCCTTGTGATAAAAAAATTACCCAAGAAGAATATCGTTTGATTTTAGATAAAGCTATCAATGCTCTTTTAAGCCCTAGTATTTTAGTGAAAAATTTGGAAAAACAAATGTTTCATTTAGCCCAAAATGAGAATTATGAAGAAGCGGCAAAAATAAGAGATCAGATTGCTACGATAAGGGATTTGGAAATTAAAGTTGAGATTGATATCGCTAAATTAGAAGACTTTGAAATTTTTGCTTTAGCTTGTGAAAGCTCTATGCTTTCAACTTTGCGTTTTGTGGTGCAAAATGGAAAAATCATCAGCGCTAATTCTAAAATCACTCCGCTTAAAAACAATACAGATTTTGATAAAAATGAGATTTATAAACAGCTTATTTTAGAAAATTTTAGCGTAGACATTCCTTTGGTTGCAAATACTGTTTATGTTTATGAGGATTTTGAAGACAGGGAGCTTTTAGAAGAAATTTTAAGCCAGAGATTTGATAAAAAAATCAGCATTAAAGTTCCTAAAATAGGGGAAAAAAGAAGAATTTGTGATTTGGCATTTCAAAATGCGTGTTTAAATATACAAAAAGAGCAAAAAAATAGTGATTTTAATATACAAAAAGAACTTAAAAATTATTTCGAGCTTGAAAATCTGCCAAATTGTATAGAAGTTTTTGATAATTCTCATTTGCAAGGTGTGGCGAATGTAGGAGCTATGATAACTTATAAAATGGGTACTTGGGATAAGTCAAATTATAGAAAATTTCATTTAAAATACAAAAATGATTATGAGCAAATGCGTGAAGTTTTAACGCGTAGAGCATTAGAATTTGACAAAATGCCTGCTCCTGATTTGTGGCTTATAGATGGGGGAAAGGCTTTGCTTGATTTAGCTAAAGAAATCATCTTAAGTAGTGGGGCAAATGTTGATATTTTAGCAATCTCAAAAGAAAAAATCGATGCTAAAGCTCACCGCGCTAAAGGAGGGGCTAAAGATAAAATTCACTCTTTAAAAGGAGAATTTGCCCTAAGCATTAACGATAAAAAATTACAATTCTTACAGAAATTAAGAGATGAAGCACATCGTTTTGCCATAAGTTTTCATCAAAACACTAAGAAAAAACAAGATTTATCAAGCTCTAAGCTTGTAAAATCAGGACTTAGTGCGGGAGTTATACAAAAACTTTTGGCGTATTATGGAAGTTTTGAAGCTATTTATGAGGCAAATTTTGAAGAATTGTGCCAATTAGTAGGAAAAAAATCAGCACAAAAAATAAAGGAAGATTGATTTGTTATTGGTTTGGATTATTTTTATTTTTAATATTATTTTGGCTTTTTTAAGTATAGATTTTACAAGAATTCATGAAAGCCTTGAGCAAATTAAACTTACTTTTTTTGCTAGTATTTTTATTTTGTCTTTAACTTTAATATTTTTCCTTTTTCGAAAAAAACGAGCTTTGGCTAGGAAAGATCAAAAAATTTTATTAATTAAAAATGAATTTATACATGCTGAAGAGATAGATATCGAAACGAGTTTGGATTTGATTCGGGAAAAAATAGCACATTTAAATCAAGATTTATTTAAGATTTCTCATGAAAAAGAAACTTATGCAAAATTGCTAGAGGATAGTTTGTATCAAATTGGCAATATTGAGGGCGTTGTAAGATGTTTAGATGAAGAAGAAGCAAGCAAGGAAATCAAATCACTT
This sequence comes from Campylobacter sp. JH23, assembly GCF_017846595.1. NCBI lineage: Bacteria > Pseudomonadati > Campylobacterota > Epsilonproteobacteria > Campylobacterales > Campylobacteraceae > Campylobacter > Campylobacter sp. JH23. Next base: position 77,011 of record NZ_JAEQBP010000004.1, read on the forward strand.
GTTTTAAATGCATTAAAACATCAAAAAGAACAAATTAGACTTGGACTTAATCAAGCTTTAGAATACCATAAAAGCATAGGGGTGGCACAGGGCAATGTTTTGCAATTTGAAGCAAGTGCTGCGATAGTAAGTGATGATGGGCTTGAAGCATTTTTGCTAGCAAATTTGTTGTCTTATTTTGGCATAGAAAATACTATTTTTAAGAGTTTGAGTTTTGATATCAATGATTTTCATGTGGTTTTCATTAAGGATAAAATTTTAGAGCAAAGTTCTAAGAAAGCTGATGATTTTATCGTGTTTGGGCGTAGTAAAAACTTATATTATGAGTATTTTTTAAGCCTACCTTTTGAAAAAAAAGAGCTTGAAAATATTTTGCAAAGAAAACTTGATAAAATTTGTGCTTTAAAATTTCAAACTCCTTATCAAAATAATGTTTTGCTTTTTAAACAAAATGAGTTTGATGCAACTTTGTTTTTTAATATCATAGAAAAACAATGCTCCCAAAATATGCGCGTGAATTCTTTTAGTGAATTGAAAAAAGAATTAAAAAAAGAAGCTTATCGTTTGATATTGCTTGATTATGAATTGATTAAATTTGATCTTGAGCAGATGCGTTCTATTCTTAGCGCTTATAAAAAGCAACACCCTCAAAGTCATATTATATTCTTTTCTAGGGAGAGGGTGAGGGATTTTGATTGCGTAAGCGAGGTTTTAAATGATATCAGCAGAAATGATCTTATAGCTTTGATTAGAAAATATTTGCCTAAAAATTAGGCTTTATAGAATTTAACTCCTGCTAGATTAAGAATCTTTATTTTTTCTTCTTTTATAAGCTTGTCTAAAAGAAGTTGAGAAGTTTTATCTAATTTATTTTCTATATCTATCTCACTTTGTGAGCGTAGATGAAGCATTTTTAGCAATTCTTCTTCATTAAAATTTAACTTTTCACCCTCATAGTGTCTTTTGGGCAAAAGCACGGGAGTGGAAGTTATGAGTTTGGAAAGTTCCAAAAGTCTTTCTTCGCTTATTTTTTTAACCGCATAAGCTGGGGGTCTATCAATGGTGCTTAAATCAACTCTTAAGGGCGCTATTTTAGCTAAAGCTTGATTTAAAGCGATAAATTCTTCTTCATTGTCATTAAGATCTTTTACGACAAGGATCTCCATTACAAGATCACCTTTAAATTGGGTTTTAAATTCTGCCATTTTTTCTATCATTTTTTCTAAGTTAATATTTTTTAAAGCCCTATCAATACGGTAAAAGGTTTTAGAAATAGCACTGTCTAGGCTAAATTTAACCACATCTAACTTTAATAAGGTATTGAATTTGTCTTGATCTAAAACCACGGTGCCATTGCTTAAAATGAGCAATTTTTTATCTTTAGCAATCTTGCGTAAGGATGAGATCAATTCATCTAAATGAGGATAAAGGCTTGGTTCCCCATTGGCTGTTAAGGTAAGAAAGTCAAATGGGACATTTTTTTCAAGAGCGCCTTGAACTTCTAAAATGATTTCTTCTACGCTTACAATCTCATCTTGTTTTTCTTGAGGTTTTTGAGCCTCAAGTTCGCAATATACGCAATCAAAATTGCATTGTTTCTTGCTAGGGCTTAGATCAATACCTAAAGATCTTCCAAAACGTCTTGAATTGATGGGGCCAAAGAGAATTTTCATTTGGCTGAACTTTCTTGCACAAGCTGGATAAAGTATTTTGCATTTTCAACAGGAATGTCAGGCAAGATTCCATGACCTAGATTGAAAATATGAGCTTTATTTTGCATAATTTCAAGAATATTTTCTACGCCTTGTTTGATAGCTTTTTTATCATAAAGTCTGCAAGGTTCCATATTGCCTTGTAGGGTGTATTGGTGGGATAATTTATCGCGTGCTAAATCAAGAGGAGTACTCCAATCAACTCCAAAAACATCAAAATTTCCATCGATTTTATCCAAATAGCCACTAATGCCTTTAGGAAATAAAATTACAGGTATGTGAGGGTATTTGTTTTTAATAAAATCAGAAATTTCAAGCATATACTTAAATGAAAAATCAAAGAATTTATCACATTCTAAAGCACTCGCCCAGCTATCAAAAATTTGCACCGCATTTGCACCTGCTTTGATTTGTTCTTCTAAGTAAGATTTTAAAACTTGAGTGAGTTTATTTAAAATTTCATGCAAAAGTTCTGGATTTTGATAAAGCATTTTTTTACATTTTGCATAATTTTTACTTCCGCTTCCTTCTATCATATAAGTTGCTATAGTCCAAGGACTGCCACAAAATCCTATCAAAGCTTTATCAAGCGGTAATTTTTCGCGTGTTAGTTTTAAAGCATCATAAACATAGTTTAGTTTTTTATAAGCATTTTGATCATCTAGCTTGTTAAGGTCTTCTAAGGTTGAAATAGGTGTTTGAAATACCGGTCCTTCGCCTTTTTCAAAGCGTAAATTCATTCCCATTTCAAGAGGGACTACTAAAATGTCTGAAAAGATAATCGCCGCATCAACTCCTAAAATATCAACAGGTTGTAAAGAAACCTCCGAAGCTCTTTTGTAGTCTTTACATAAGGATAAAAAATCTCCCGCTTCTTGTCTAACTTTCATATATTCAGGCAAATATCTTCCTGCTTGACGCATCATCCAAACGGGTGTATAGGGTGTAGGTTTTTTAAAGCAAGCGTCGATAAAAATCATAATTTTCCTTTGTTTTTTTCATAAAATTATAACAGAAATTAATAAAAATAAATGTGTTTTGTTGTATGAAAGATTTGTGATTGTCTTATTTTGGTGTTTTATAAATTTATACGAGAATTGAAAAATTCTCGCAATGAAATTTTAAATTTATATTTTAGCAGTATTTCCCGCATCAATGGTTGCAAAAAGTTTATTGAGTAAATCTTCTTCATTTTTTTTGTATTGATCTTCTCTCATTTTTTGCCAAGCATAAGATTTAAAATCTTCTTTAACAGCACTAAGATCAAGATCTTCATTAGTAAATTCACTTGAACTTGTCTTTTTGTCTTCTTTTTCTTCTTTGTTTTTAACTTCATTTAGAGTAGCTTGAAATTCATCTGCTGAAGTGCTTTTTTCCTTAACCTTGGTTGTAGCACTAAACATAGAGCTTGAAGTTGTTTGGATATCTTTTACCACCATTTTCTCCTCCTTTTGTTTTTTTGATTTTAAATTAGATAAGCAATTTTTATTCCAATTTAGAAATTTTGGATAATTTTTTAGAAAATTTTTGATCATTTATCAAAAAGTAAAAGGAGTTTTCACAGTTTTGTTAATTTGTTTGAAATAAATCTGTATTGTGATGGTTAAAAATTTGTATTTTGATTTTTTTAAAAAAATTAAAAATATTTTTGTTACAATAAAACAAAAAATAAGGAGAGGCAATGAAGATAATTTTACTAACAATTTTAAGTTTTCTTAGCTTATGGGGCTTGAGTTTTGATGAGCTTATATATAAAAATGAAGTTAGAGCGAGTTTTGATTGTTCTAAGGTTAAAAATAATGGCAAAAATGATGATGAGTTAATCATATGCAATAAAATAGGCGCTATTAATGAATTTGAAAATAAAAAACTTGCTTTGATGGATAATATCTTTATAAGTTTATATCAAGAGCTTTTAAAAAATGCAAATGAAAATATAAAAGAAGATTTTAAATTGGTTGTGAAAAAAATGTTTAGAGAAAGAAAAAATTGTGCCAAAGTTATATCAAACGATCTTTTGCAAGCAGATCAAGATCCTCAATCGCCTTTTGTTTACAAGACTGATTGTATAGAAAAAACTTATGCTAAAGTATTTTTAGAGCTTATGCAAAAAGCTAAAAAAGATACTCAAAGCAAAGAAAGATTAAAGCAAATTTTTAATAATCAAGTAGATAGATATGAAAATTTAATCCAAATGAGCATTCAAGATCCTATAGATTTGGAAATTTTTATAGACAATCTAGCCCAAGAGGGCTTGATCGATGATAATGCTAGATTGAAGCTTTAGAAGGCAATTCTAAAGCAAATTTAGCTGCTTCAAAATAGCTTTTAGTACTGATTTTGGCATTTTTATAGGCCTTATCAAAGGCGGTGCCATGATCAACACTTACGCGTATAATGGGCAAATTTAAACTCACATTGATACTTTTTTCAAAATACAAAGCCTTTAGGGGTGCTAAGCCAAGATCGTGATACATGGCTATTAAGCGATTGCATGCTTTTAAATTTGATTTTGTAAAAGCTGTATCTGCGACTAAAGGGTAGGGCAAATAAACACCTTTTGTATTAAAATTTAAAAGCAATTCTTTTTGTAATTTTTCATCTTTTAGAGCTTTTTTAAAGAATTTTTCATCTTTTTTAGAATTTAAAAAAGCATTAACAAAAGCGATAGCCTTTTGCATAAGCTCTTCTTCTTTGCCTCCTATCACCCCATAATCTCCTGCATGTGGGTTAAAACCTAAAAGTCCGATTTTTTTAAAGCGAGTTTCTTGATAAAAGTCTTTTAAAAAAATACTTAAATTTTGAAAAGTGATTTTTTTGCTTACTTTTGCTAAGGGTATGTGCTCGCTAAAAAGTCCTACAAAAAGTTCCTTACATCCTAGCATCATGATGGCATTTTTTTTAAAAAAGAATCTTAGTGCATCAGTATGTCCTTTAAATTTAAGCCCCGCATCCTCCCAAGCTTTTTTATGTATAGGTAGAGTAAGTAGGGCGTGTGCGTGGTTTTTATAAACAAAATAGCTTGCCGCCTTAAAGCTTAAGAAGCTATATAGGCCACTTTTTGCATCTATTTCTCCTGCTTTAATGTCAAAGTTTTCATCCACTTTTAAATTTAAAGGCAAGCCAAAAGAATAAATTTCAAGAGAATTATGCTTTTTAAGCAGTGTAAATTCATAATTTTTAGCATCTTTAAAAGCTACGATTTTTGCATTTAAAAGCTCTAAATTTAAAAGTTTTAAAGCTTTTTGAAGCAAGCTTTCATGGATAAAATAATAAGGAGTGCAAATTTGGCTTAATTTTTCATGTGAGCGTGCTAGAATTTCAAGCCCTATGCCATTGATATCGCCTATGCTAATGGCTAATTTTTTCATCTTTAAAGCAGTGCTTTCATTTCTAAAATCGCATTTTGTAGTCCTACAAAAACCGATCTTGCTACAATACTTTGGCCGATATTAAGTTCGCAAATTTTTTTGATATTTGCTATTTGGCTTACATTTTTATAATTTAGCCCATGCCCAGCAGCGACTTTTAATCCAAGCTCCACTCCTTTTTTAGCACAAATTTCTATATTGTTTAACTCCTCTTCAAATTTACTTTGTAATGTTTTTTTGCTTAAATCAAATTCTTTTAAAGCAAAGGCTGTATGAGAGATATTGCTAAAAAGTGCGTTATGCAAATTTGCATAATGTCCTGTGTGAAGTTCTATAAAATCAGCTTTTAATTCATATGATTTTTGTATATCTTCTAAGCTAGGATTGATAAAAAGTGAAACCTCGATTTGCGCATTTTGAAGTTTTTCTATACTTTCTTTGATTTTATTATGATTTAAATTTAGCCCCCCTTCTGTGGTAAGCTCTTCTCTTTTTTCAGGCACTAGGGTGATACGATGAGGTTTTAATTTAAGTGCTAAGTTTAGAATTTCATCATTTAAAGCACATTCTAAATTGATAGGACTTTTGCAAAAGCGTATGATATTTTCTAAATCAAAATCTTGAGCATGACGACGATCTTCTCTTACATGCAAAGTGATTTGATCTCCAAATTTAGCAGCTATAAAAGCGGCTTCTAAAAGATCAGGATCATTTACCATTCTAGCTTGTCTTAATACTGCAATGTGGTCGATATTTACACCTAAAAGCATATTTTTCCTTTAGAACTTTTTTGCTATTATACTATAAATTTAAATAAGGATAGTGATGTTAGGTATAGATCTTGGCTCAAATACTTTAAGAGCGGTTTTTATAAATGAAAAATTTGAAAAATTGGATGAATATGAATTTATCATAGGTTCGGCTAAAAGCTTAGATAAAACTGGAAAGATAAGTGATGAAGCCATAGAAAAACTTCGCAATGCACTTCAAGAAATAGCTAAAAAATACGATTTAAGCCAAGCAAGAGCAGTCGCAACTGCAGCTTTTAGAAAAGCAAGCAATACGAATGAAATTTTTACTCGTTTAAAACAGGAATTTCAAATTGATTTTAAAGTGATAGATGCCAAAATTGAAGCTAAAATCAGCGTTTTGGGTATGAAAAGGGGGCTTTTAAATTTAGGCTTAAATTTGGATTGTGGGTATTGTGATTTAGGGGGCGCATCTTGTGAATTTTCTTTTAGGGATAATTTTCAAAGTTTTGATTTTGGTACTATCAGTTTTTATGAAAAATGCAAGATAAAAAAAATCGCAAATTCTTTTTCTTTTAAAAAAATACTTCAAAAATATCCTAATTTTCCTTATAGATTTAAAGATAAAAAGCTAAAAATTCATTTTTTAATTCACGATAATTTTTTAAAAACCATGGCTTTTGAGGCCTTTGGGCAAAGCAATGGTTTAAAAAAAGCATTAAAACAAAGCAAGATGAAAAATATCGTTTTAAATTCAGGTGTCCCTACGGCTTTAGCGGCTTTAAAAAAAGGCTTAAATTATGAAAAATACGAGGCAAAGAAAATCAATGGTGCAAGATTAAATATCAATGATTTTTTAACTTTTGGGCAAAAACTTTGGTATATGGATGAAAAAAAGGCAAGTTTTTGGGTAGGAAATACGCGAAAAAATTATTTAGTTGCGGGATGTTTTTTGCTTTTTAGTATTTTTGAAAGAGAAAAACTTATAGTGATTGATGAGGGTTTAAGGGAGGGGCTTTGTATGGCTGATTTAAATTTAAAAGATTACCAATGAAAATTACCATAGCAATTATTTTTTACTTTATTTACCCTAATCTTTTTAAGTACATGTGCTTTTAAAGAAAAAAAAGCAAGTGAAATAGAAACTCTTGCAAGTAATTATGGTGGAATTTATATCTTTGATAAAAAAATAAGAGAAGAGATATTGGAAAATGAAAGAAAGAAAGGAGAGGCAATGAAAAAAATGTCTTTAGGGGATGATTTTTGGGATCAATTAAAAGTCATAGAAAAAAATTCCCCCAAATCCTTTCTAATGGTTGTAAATATTATCGTAATGATTATAATTATAAAATAGGAGAATCAAACTTCAACTTCAAAGATAAACCCGAATTTGCATACTATGAAGATCAATTTAAAGCATATATGGGTGAAGAAAACTATAAAAAATTAAGACCTTATTTAGGTATGACAACTTATTATGTGTGTGAGGGTAAAAAATATCCTGTTGTTTTTTCTACCATGATAGATTATAAAGTAAAAAACTATGGTTTATTTGGAGATGAAGGAAGAGGATTTAGCTTTTCAAGCATAAGTCGTAAAAGTGCAGGCGGAGGATCTTTTCATTATTTTACCAATGGTAAATTTATAAAAAGTGATGAAAAATATACAGGACAAAGTTACTGATGAATCCTAAAGAACTTATCTCTCAAATCAAAGACTATGCTAATATAGCAGATGCTAGTTATGCAATGCTTGATTTGAAAAATAAAGAAAACAATCATGCTAGAATTTAGCAAATTCAAAGAAGTGAAATTTTTCATCAAAATTAAAAAATAAAATTTTACTTTGTGAAAGAAAATTTTCATAAGTCTTAAGATTTTTATCTTTGATGTATTTTAATAATTCTTCAAAACCAAAATCAATCAAGGCTTGGTTTTGTTTTTTTAGAGCTAAGAGTTTAAAATCATGTTCTTTTATAAGCTGTTGAATTTGATTAAAATTGACATTGTAGGTTAAATCGCTTTTACCAAAAAAATCTTTTAAAGTGATTTCAAAAGGATTAAAAACTTCATGTTTTTGATAAATTCTAATGCTAAATTGTTGGGGGTTAAACACGCCATAATCAAAACTTGCAAAGATAAATTTTTTAGAAGCTTTATCCAAATCTTTAAAAAATTCTTCCAATTCTAGGCTTAATTCGCCTTTTTTTAAATTTAAAATTTCGCATTTTTCTTTTAATTTAGCCTCCATAGGCTCAAAAACAAGTTTAAAATCTTTAATAAAGGCCATTTTATCATCATCTATCAATTCACAAGTGAAACTATCAAAAAGCTCATTGCAAAAGAAAAAGGCATTTTCAAAATGACATTCTTTTAAGCTTCTCTTATGTGTAAATTCCACGCCTTCTAAGGTCTTTTTTTGTAAATTTCTTAATTTTTCATGAGGCTCTATGATAAAAAAAGAAAGCTTGGAAAAAATTTCAGGCCTAAATTCAAGCAAAGCGGCTAAAAAATCTCTACTCAAATAGCCCTCATTGGCTCCTATTTCTACAAGTTCTAAGGGAAGTTTTAAGACTTTTTTATCTATAAGATCTAAAAAATGCTTTGCTAAAAGAGTGCCAAAAAGATTTCCCACGCTTACTGCGGTAAAAAAATCTCCATTTTTGCCTATACTAACAGCGTTTTTATAATAACTTTCATGCAGCCAAGCGTGAAAAAATTCGCTAAATTTCATTGAAAAAGTGTATTAAATTTAGAGATAAAATCCAAAGGATCTACTTGTTTACCTCCAGCTAAAATACCAAAATGTAAGTGTGGCCCACTAACCCTTCCTGTAGCTCCACTTAGCCCCAAAAAATCACCTTTTTTAACCTTTTGTCCTACCTTAACTTCGATTTTAGAAAGATGATAATACTGCGAGTAAATGCCAAAACCATGATCAATGACTACTGATTTTCCTGCAAAATAGCGATCTTTTGCTATTTTTACTACACCTGAATTAGCCGCATAGATGGGGGTTCCTACAGCGGATCTAAAGTCTGTTCCGCTATGATAGCTTGCAACTTTTTCATTAAAGGTTCTTGCTTTGCCAAAATCACTCGTAATAAAAGAATTTAAAGGCGTATTAAAAGAGCCATCAAATAAAGCTTTTGGAGTATAAGAACTATAAATTGCATTAGCTTCTTTAAATTCTTTAGCAATGCGTTCTTTAACAGCTTTAGGTGGAAAAACTTTTTTATTCTCTACGCTTAATTTTTCACTTTTGTAATTGCCTTCCAAAGTTTTTATAAAAATTTCTTCTTTTTTGTTTTTATAAAGAGCGGTAAGCTTAGTATTTTGAGGAGGATTTTTATAAGGCAGTGAAAATATAGCTAAAATTTTCTCTTGATTTTTAGGATGAGGAAAGGTAGCTAAAATTTTATCTTCGTTTTTCAAAGAAATAAAATCTTTTTTATCCAGTTCCAAAAATAAAGCTTGTCCTTTAATAAGCTCGAAATTTTGAGCTCCAAAGAGCCAAAGAGCAAGACTTAAAAAAAGAAAAAAAGCTTTCATAGGCTTAGCTCTTTAAGATCGGCAATTTTTAGAAATTCTTCGTAAATTTCATAGATAAGTGCTTGGCGATTATTTTTAAGTTTTTCATCTTTGGCATTGATCATTACTTTATCAAAAAATTCGTCTATAAAAGGTTTAAGTGAGAAGAGATTTTCAAGTTTTTCTTGTAAAGAGTGTGCTTGAATTTTTTCCTTAAAGGCTTTATAAAGTTTATTTTCTGCTTCTTCAACAAAAAGGTTTTCATCGACTTTGTGCGAAGTTTTATTAGCGATATTGGCCAGTCTTTTAAAGGTAGTGAAATTTTCTTGAAAATTAGCTTTTTTGCTTAATTCTATAAGGGCTTTTACGCTTTGATTGATGTGGATAAGATCTGTGCTTTTAGAGCTTAAAACCGCTTTGATAAAAGAAGCATTAACGCTATAAAAGGTATAAAGTCTTTCAAAAATAAAATCTTTTAAAATTTGCATATCAAAGTTTTTATAATGGCTTGCTAGTTTTTCTAGTAGTGCTTGAATGTCAAATTCTTTGTTTAAATTTAGGGCAATTTTGATTATCCCATTAGCAGCACGCCTTAAGGCGTAAGGATCTTTTGTACCGCTTGGAATTTTACCTATGCTAAAAAGTCCTATGAGAGTATCAAGCTTGTTTGCAAGGGCAACTATGCTTGAAAATTCAGTGCTAGGAAGTGGAGCTTGTTCGGAATTTGGTAGGTATTGCTCCTTTATAGCAAGACAAATTTCATAATCTAGACCCATTTTTTGTGCATAATAGCTTCCCATAATGCCTTGCAAATCTGTAAATTCATAAACCATTTGCGTTGCTAAGTCAGCTTTTGCGTATTTGATCGCAGTGCTTATATTTGCGATTTTATCATTGTTTAGCATTTGACATAAAACTTCAGCGATTTTTATCTCTCTTAGACTTTTATCTTGCATTGTTCCTAAGCCTTCAAGATAAGTCATTTTAGCGAGTTTTTCAGGATTTAAGCCACTTTGCAAATCGTTTTGATAGAAAAACATTGCATCACTAAGTCTTGCGCGCAAAACTCTTTCATTACCGTGAATGATTTTTGAGTAATCTTCGCACACTGCATTGCTTACAACGATAAAATGATTACTTAAACCTTTTTCATTAAAGACTGCAAAATAGCGTTGATTTTCTCTCATGGAAGTAATGATAACTTCGCTAGGAATTTGAAGATATTCTTCTTCAAAACTTCCTAAAAGTGCATTAGGGTATTCTGTGATAGCAATAACTTCAGCCAAAAGCTCCTCATCTTCGCCTATTTGGATATTGTTTTGGCTTTCTAGGAGTTTAAATTGCTTGAGTATTCTCTCTTTTCTTTGGAGTGGATCTAAGATAATGTAATTTTTTTCTAAAAGGCTAAAATATTCTTTTGCGTTATTAAATTCTTGCAAGTCATAGCTTACACTTCTGTGTATAAAAGTTTTTTTAGCACTCTTAACACCATAGCTTTCAAATTCGACTAAATTATCATCTAGGATGCAAACTATAGAGCGGATTGCACGGATAAATTCAAAAGAATTCGCACCCCAACGCATGCTTTTACCAAAGTTAAGACTTTTTAAAAATTGATGAATCATCTCTCCTAAAACTTCTTGGCTTTGCAAACCTTTAATGGCTTTTTGATGATACAAGACTTCTTTACCTTTGATCTCTTTAAAAGAAAGCTCATTTTCGCTAATGCCTGCTTTTTGTAAAAAGCTTTGTCCTGCGGCTGATAATTGACCATCCTTATAAGCGACATTTTTAGGTGCACCTATAAATTCAGCAAAGCTATCTTCTTGTTTGCTTGCGAAATTTTTATGAAAAATCACCAAGCGACGCGGAGTGTAGTAAAATTTAAAATCACTCACCAAGCGATAATCTTCTAAAACATCTTTCCATTTTTTTTCTATATTGGCTAATTCTTTTAGTAAAGGAATAGCGGGTAGTTCTTCTGTTCCGATTTCTATTAATAATTCACTCATATGTACTCTTTTAAAAATTTATTTTATTTTAACTCAATTTTCATTAAAAAACTTATAAATACTTCTCTAAAAAGTTTTTAAGTTCGTTTGCATTGCTAAATTCATTTTCTTGTAAATCCTTTTGATACCATTTCGCATGAAAATAAGGCACATTAGCATTTTTCGCACATTCTCTATCTTTTTGACTATCACCTATAAAAACACTTATTTTGTGGGGCGCTTCAGACTTTAAAAGATCTAGCATCATAGGATGGGGTTTGGGTTCTATACCAAGACTTACACCTAAAATTTTATCAAAATAAGGAATGATTTCATGTTTTTTAAGTATGCTAGAAAGCGAGCTTTGAGGCGCATTAGTGGCGATAGCTAAAAAACAATTTTGCTCTTTTAAAAATTCCAATATTTCTTTAACCCCTTCAAATAAAACCACGCTTTGCTCATAGTGTTTGATGAAATATTTTTCAAAACCATCTTTAAAGCTAGAATGATGGAAATTATCTATACTATAAAGCTCTTTTGCCCAGTCTACATTTGGAGTATTGATGGTTTGCATGATTTTCTCCCTAGAAAGTGGGCTTAAATTTAGTTCATTTCTTATCTCATTGACAGCACAAGATATAGCATTTGCACTGTCGATTAAGGTGCCATCCATATCAAAAAATACATTAATCATAATAATCCTTCAAATAAGTTTTATGTTTTTCTTTCTTTTCACCTTTTTTAAGTTTATCTAAAGCATTTGCAAGGCTTAGAAGTTCTTCTTTTTGTTTTGAAAAATCAAGGCAATGATTTACAAAATTTTCTAAGCTTTTATTATAGCTTGAATTTAAATTTACCGCCTCGCATTTTTCAACTATTTTTTTATTTTTTTCCATTCTTTCTTGAAATTTCTCTTTATCAAAATTTTCTTTTTTTAAAGCCGAAATAGCTGCATTTGCAAATTTTTCCAAGGCTCTTAAATATTTAACCCTTAGAGTTTTTTCATCTATTTTTGCCAATACCATCCTTTAAGTATTTTTGTGAATTCTGCATTCTAGAGCCTCTTGGACTAAATTTCTTGCGATGACTTTTTCAGATCTTACAATGCGTATGTTTTCATCGATACTTGAAAAAAGTATCTTTTCAAGACTACCATTAACATGGATAATTGTATCAATAGGCTTTGGATAAGAAGCTAAAACCTGACAAATCATTTCGAGTTTGGCTTCGTTGGTTATGGTTACGATTGCTACTGCGCATTCTGTTATATTGGCTATCTTGAGTGTTTCTTCTTGGGCAGCATTGGCAAAAACGACATTTTCACCCCGACTTATGCCAAGTTCTACCAAATTTAAATCACTTTCTAAAACCAAATAAGGAACACCAGTATTTTTGATTTTTTGCACTATCTCTTGTCCTAAGCGTCCGTATCCAAAGATTACAAGATGATTTTTTAGGGTGCTGTGAGTGCTTTGCTGAACAACATTAGTGTTTAAAGTCATATCTTCTACTACATTGGCTATTTTTCTTATATTGTTTAATACAAAAGGGGTGATAATCATAGTTACAATAGAAACAACAATCAAAATTTGAGCAGTTTCAACATCTAGCATACTTTTTGCTTGCAAGAGCGAGAAGATTGCCAAAGCAAATTCTCCAACTTGAGCGATAGAAAAAGCAGTTTTTAAAGCCACTCTTTTTTTGGTATATAAAAATAAAAAACCACATACTATGCCAAATTTTAAACCCATTATAAGTAAGGTTAAGACACAGATAATAAACCAATTTTGTGCTACGATATGAAGCTGAATTTGCATTCCTACGGTTATAAAAAATAAGCCTAAGAGTAAATCTCTAAAAGGGATTAAGTCTGCTTCGATTTTATGTTTATATTTAGTTTCTGCTATCAAGGCTCCTGCGATAAAAGCTCCTAAAGAATAAGAAAAACCAAAATAATTTGCCAAAAAGCTTGCCCCAATCACCATAAAGAGTATAGTACTGATAAAAATTTCTTGCGAGGAAGCGCGTATAATCAGTCTAAATATCCTATCGACTAAGTATTTACCTATAAAGAAAAGTAAAGCGATTAAGATAACTGCTGAAAGAAGAGTTGTAAGGAGTAATTGTCCTATGTTTTGATTATTTGAAGAGAAAATATCCACAAGCAATAACAAAGGAATCACAGCTATGTCTTGAAAAAGTAAAATCCCTAAGGCTTTTCTTCCGTATTGCTCATTAATATCGCCATTATCATTTAAAATTTTAAGCACCACTGCGGTTGAAGAAAGAGCTAGAGCAAAACCTACTATGGTTGCGCTTTTATCACCAAGTCCTAAAATTCCTATAGCTAGCAACATAAAAACAAAGCCGCAAGTAAGCATTTGTAAAGAGCCATTTAAAAATACCTCTTGTTTCATGGCTATTAAATGCTTAAAAGAAAATTCAAGCCCTATAGTAAACATTAAAAATACTATACCAAATTCAGCAATATGTGTAATCTCACCCTTGCCACTTAGATGATAAATTTTAGAAATAATCTCTCCTGCAGCAATGTAACCGATAATAGTAGGAATTTCAAATTTCTTGAAAATAACATTAAGAACGATAGCTAGAGCAGCTGTAATTAAAAAAATTTCTAAAAAATTATCCATCTATTTTTTTTCATAAAAAATTAAATCAAAACTATTTTTATGTTTTACAACTGCTTTTGAGCTTGCATTTGGATTTTGTTGTTTGCTAAGCTCTAAGCGTAGCTCATCGATTAAATTTTCAAATTCATGAAGTTGATTTTTAAGCTTTAAAATCACATCTACTCCTGCCAAATTTACCCCCATATCGCGCGTTAAACGCAAGATAAGCTTGATACGATCGATATCCCTTTGAGAATAGAGCCTTATTTTTCCATCAGTTCTACTAGGTTCTATCAAACCTTCTCTTTCATATTGTCTTAGGGTTTGTGGATGTATGCTTAATACTTTTGCTACGACACTTATTAAATATACGGGTTCATTATAATGGTGTTCCATGACTTTACTCCTTTTTTTATGATAGTTTTTCTTTTAGCATTTCGATTAATTTCTCATCTAAGGTTTCAGTGTTTGGTAAAACAACATTTAATACCAAATACATATCTCCATAGATGTCACTTTTGCGATTTTGCACCCCATAGCCTTTAAGGCGAATTTTTTGTCCGTTTTTAGAATTTGCAGGTATGGTTATGGTGGCTTCTTTTTTGTTTTCCTTAAGAGTATTAACGGTGACTTTTCCACCAAATAGGGCAGTTTTTAAAGAGATATCAACTTTTTGATATAAATCATCATCTTCTCTTTGATATATTTCACTTTCTCCTAATTTAACTTTAACAATCAAATCCCCGCGTGTTCCATTGCGGCCATTTTTACCCTTGTTACGAATTCTAAGTTTTTCTCCTTGTTTGATCCCATGTGGAATCTTAAATTTGATCGTTTCTCCTTGAAGATTAAAGCTATATTCTCCACCTACCACTGCTTTTTCAAAAGGAATGCTAAGTTCTATAGTAGAATCCAAATCCTCTTCTTCAAATCCGCCAAAACCTCCAAAGCCGGTGTTAAAGCCTTTTGATGAAAAACCATTAAAACGACTTCCTCTAGAAGAGCCTCCACCAAAGCCTCCACCAAAGAGATCTTTTAAGATATCATCTAAATTGACCCCACCTGTATTTTTTGAGAAATCGTGAAAACTTTGTCCTCCAAACATGGAGTCTCCGTATTGATCGTATTGTGCGCGTTTTTTTTCATCACTTAAAATTTCATAAGCGGCATTGATTTCTTTAAATTTTTCTTCAGCGCCTTTTTCTTTATTGATATCAGGATGATATTGTCTTGCTAAACGACGATAGGCTTTTTTTATTTCATCTGCGCTAGCATTTTTAGATACTCCAAGTGTTTCATATAAGCTATTCATGTTATTCCTTAAAAAATATATAATTGTTTTATTTAATAGAAATTATATCAAAAACTTTAGCCTAAGTCAATCAAGTTTTATAAATTTTTATCACTCAAGCTTTCATTTACAATTTTGTAAATTTTCGGTTTTATACTTATGAAATGCGTAAAATATTTTACAAATTATATGTTTTAAGAATAATATAAATAAAAAAGGAAACAAAATGAAAAAGCTTATTGTATCATTGAGTTTAGCAAGTGCTTTATTTGCTGCAAATATCAATTTTAATGAAACAAGTATAACAAGCAATCGTGTCAATCCTGCGGCTGGAGATGTAGTTCTTTCTTATCATAATTCGATAAGAGATGCTAAAAAATCTGTTGTAAATATCTCTACTTCAAAAACCATTACAAGAGCCAATCGTCCAAGTCCTTTAGATGATTTTTTTAACGACCCTTATTTTAAACAATTTTTTGATTTTGATTTTCCACAAAGAAGAGGAGGAAATGATAAAGAAGTGGTAAGCTCTTTGGGCTCGGGTGTGATTATTTCGCAAGATGGTTATATCGTTACAAACAACCATGTAGTAGATGATGCAGATACTATCAGTGTAAGTTTGCCAGGCAGTGATACAGAATATAAAGCCAAGCTTATAGGCAAGGATCCAAAGACGGATTTAGCAGTGATTAAAATAGAAGCAAACAATCTTTGGGCTATTACTTTTACAAATTCAGATGATTTAATGGAAGGAGATGTTGTTTTTGCCTTAGGAAATCCTTTTGGTGTTGGATTTAGTGTTACAAGCGGGATAATTTCTGCTTTAAATAAAGACAATATAGGCTTAAACCAATATGAAAATTTCATCCAAACAGATGCTTCAATCAATCCTGGAAATTCAGGCGGCGCTTTAGTCGATAGTCGCGGATTTTTAGTAGGAATAAATTCAGCCATTCTTTCTCGTGGGGGTGGAAATAATGGCATCGGCTTTGCAATACCTTCGAATATGGTGAAAGATATAGCTAAAAAGCTTATTGAAAAGGGTAGGATTGATAGAGGATTTTTGGGTGTAACTATTTCTGCTTTACAGGGTGATACTAAAAAAGCTTATAAAAATCAAGATGGTGCTTTAATTACCGATATACAAAAGGGTTCAAGTGCTGATGAAGCAGGACTTAAGCGTGGGGACTTGGTAACTAAGGTAAATGATAAAGTGATTAAAAGTCCAAGCGATCTTAAAAACTATATAGGCACTTTAGAGATAGGTCAAAAAATTTCACTCAATTTTGAAAGAGATGGGGAAAATAAAAGGGTTGATTTTATCCTTAAAGGAGAAAAAGAAAATCCTAAAGCCGTTCAAAATGATTTGATCGAGGGTATGACTTTAAGAAATTTAGATCCAAGATTTAAAGAGCGTTTGCAAATTCCAAAAGATGTAAATGGGGTTTTTGTAGAAAGTGTTAAAGATAAGAGCAGGGCTAAGGATTCAGGATTTAAAGAGGGTGATATCATTATAGGCGTAGGACAAAGTGAAATTAAAAATTTAAAAGATTTAGAACAAGCCTTAAGACAAGTGAAGAAAAAAGAATTTACTAAAATTTGGGTTTATCGTAATGGTTTTGCAACTTTGTTGATACTTAAATAATTTTTATGAAAGGGTTTCCCTTTCGTTATATAATTTAGTTTAGAATTTAAAAACTAAGATTAAATACAGTAAAAGGAATGCAATGACAAATATCCTTATGATAGAAGATGATTTAGAGCTTGCTGAAATTACGGCTGAGTATTTAGAAAAATTTGATATGAAAGTTGATATCGCACACGAGCCTTATATAGGTCTTTCAAAACTTGCTTTAAAAGAATATCAGCTTATAATTTTGGATCTTTCCTTGCCAGGACTTGATGGACTTGAAGTGTGTGAGGAAATTCGTAAAAAGTATGATACGCCTATTATTATCTCAAGCGCTAGACATGATATTACAGATAAGGTTAATGCTTTAGAATTGGGCGCGGATGATTATTTGCCAAAGCCTTATAATCCTAAAGAACTTCAAGCGCGCATTAAAAGCCATTTAAGACGCATTTCAAATACAAAAAGCGCCATAGCAAAAAGCGTTAAAGATCTTGTTTATGATCAATACAAGCATATCATCACAATGAAAGGACAAGAGCTGACTTTAACCAATGCGGAATTTGACATTTTAAGCTATTTGATCAAAAAAGAAGGCGGTGTTGTCAGTCGCGAAGAGCTTGTTTATAATTGTTCTTCAATCAGTGAAGACTCAAGCAATAAAAGCATCGATGTAATCATCAGCCGTATTCGTCAAAAAATGGGTGATGATCCAAAAACTCCAAAATATATCCATTCTATCAGAGGTATAGGCTATAAGCTGACTCAATGAATCGTTCATCTATTTTTTATACCATAACTTTTATTTTTATTTTTGCTGGTGTCAGTGTTATTCTTGGGTTTTTGTGGCTTATAGAATACGATCAGCAAAATTATACTAGAGAATTAAATACCAAATATTCTTTAATAGCCAACGCAAGGCTTTTAAATTTTGCAGGGATAATTAGTGAAAGAGAATTTGAAGAACAAACGAAAAATTACAATAAAATGGAGCCTATCTTAGAGGTTAGACAAATTCGTAGAATTCTTTTTGGCGGGGAAGTGTTAGCTAGAGTCGAGGTCAATAATGGCTTGATCGAAATCATCTCTTATGATAGACAAGTGTATTTAAATATCATTTTTGATGGCAAGGTAAATCTTTACAAAGATCAAGACTATCAAACCTATAGATATTTTATCATTAAAGCCATAGCTGTAGCCGTGATTTGTATACTTGTGTTGCTCTATATTTATATATTTAAAAAACTGAAGCCTTTAAAAGCTTTAAAGAAGCAAATTGATAAATTTGCACAAGGAAAGCTTAATGATATAGAAGATGTAAGCACGGGGGTGGATGAAATTTCTCAAGTAAGTGAGGCTTTTTATCAAGCGATCGTTCAAATTCGTAAGCTCAATCAATCACGCCAATTTTTCTTAAGAAATATGATGCACGAGCTTAAAACCCCGATTACCAAAGGGCTTATAACTCTTGAAATGCTAGAGGATAATAAATACAAAGAAAGATTAGAAAGTATATTTAACCGTCTTGAAATTCTTATCAATGAATTTGCGGCCATAGAGCAGATTACTTCAGGAGCAGCATTTATCAACCGCAAAAAATACAATATTTTAGATGTTTTGGATGAAGCCAAAGAAATTGCTATGCGAGATGATAATAACATACGCATTTTTATGGATGAAAGCTTTTTTGTAAATGTAGATTTCAAGCTTTTTACCACTGCGATTAAAAATATGATTGATAATGGTATTAAGCATTCTGAAAATGGCTTTATACAAATCGATATAATGGATGATTATATTTGTTTTAAAAATAGAGGTCCTGAATTAAATAACACTTTAGAGTATTATACTCAAGCTTTTACCCAAGGAGGCTCGAAGCAAAAATCAAGCTTTGGACTTGGACTTTACATAGTCAATACTATTTTAGAATCTCATGGAATGAAGCTTGATTATGATTATGAAGAGGGTGTAAATTTATTTTATTTTAGAAATTTAAAGAGTATTATCGTTAAAGAATAAAATATTTTTTGCATTTTTTTAAAAAAATGCTTGACAAAGTTTTAAAAATCAAATATAATTACATTTTACTTTTTAAGATATTCCGGATTAGCTCAGCGGTAGAGTAGTCGGCTGTTAACCGATTGGTCGTAGGTTCGAATCCTACATCCGGAGCCACTTCTAACTCTCTATAAAATCATATTTTATTTTTTAATAAATCCAAATATTAAGTTATGGAATTAAGTATATTTTATCATACCAAAACCCAATGTTATAATCATATCAGTTTTTTAATTTATTTTTTATCTTTTAAATAGCAAATTTTGATATAAATTCTTAGTATTTGAAATATGAAATTTATTTATTTTATGTTTGTATTTTCATTATGAAGCATGGTGTAAATTTTTGCGTGTGATGCTTGAATTATAAGCATTATAAAATACTTAAATTTTAAGATATTATAGAATTTTAAATATAAAGATATTATTTAAGAGTAATTTTGTATTAAAATTTCACTCAGAACATCTCATTTTTATTTTTTTAATAAAACAATAAGTATAATCCGAACCATAAAAAAGAAGGGGAATATAATGTTAAAAAGTCCTGATCGTATATTGTGTATTTAAAAAAAAAAGGGGGGGGGGATGAACATAACTAATCTTTTAAACATAAAACATTTTTTAAATACTTCATCATACTTTACTAATCATCTTAGCAAATCTTTAAGAGTTATTGTAAATATTTCTGTAATTACAAGTTTGGTTTTAGCTCAAAGCTTAACAGCATCAAATTTACCTAGCGGAGGTAAGTTTATCAATGGAACTGGAAGTATTGCTACAAATGGCAATATAATGAATATCACAGGAGATAAAACACACAATGTGATTGCTTGGGGCGGTGGATTTAATATCGGAAAAGACAATACTGTTAATTTCACTACAAATGGCAAAAACTATTTAAATCTAGATTATACCAACAAAGCTTCTCAAATTCTAGGAACTTTAAATGGTGGAACTAACAATGTTTATATTGTAAATCCTAGTGGGGTATTAGTAGGCGAAGGAGCTACAATCAATGCCAATAAATTTGGAGTTTCTATAACTCCAATGGGTATAGATGCAATCAATACTTTTTCAGTCGATGGTTCTTTTTCTCCAGTTTTTAATGCCAATAAAGGCGATGTGGTTAATATGGGAACTATTAAAGCCAATGAAATTGTTTTAGTAGGAAACAAGGTAGAAAATATAAAAGGAACACTTCAAGCAGATAAAGTAGATATCAAGGGAGATAAGGTTTATTTAGAAGATTTTGGAATCAACTCTACTCATTTAAAAGCAGAAATTGGGAGTGAAGGCTTTTTTAAATATGAGGTAAAAGATGTATATGATGCCTATAAAGATGATTCAAATTTAGTTGATAATTATGAGTTTACTGGTACTGCTACTACTAATGGAAATTTTAAAGAATACCTTTACATTGGATCTCAAAGTGCAAGCAATGAAGAGATGATTAATTCTTGGAAAGGATTTGCAAAATTAGTCAATG
Source organism: Campylobacter sp. JH23 (assembly GCF_017846595.1). Lineage (NCBI taxonomy): Bacteria > Pseudomonadati > Campylobacterota > Epsilonproteobacteria > Campylobacterales > Campylobacteraceae > Campylobacter > Campylobacter sp. JH23. The sequence goes on from NZ_JAEQBP010000004.1 coordinate 97,458, forward strand.
AGGGGATATTTGGAGAATTAAAATTTAAAGATGTATATTTAGGCAAAGATATTGATTTTGCAGGTGCTAGTACAATCAATCCTGTGGGGTTTGGTAATGGTTTTGTAGGTAATTTTTATGGTAATAACCATACACTTTCTAATATACAAATTGATGTTGCTGATAAAACTTATGTAGGATTATTTGGTTATATTAAGGGTGGGAGTGTGCAAAATTTAACTATTGATGGATTGCAATTTCCCAAATATGCCTTTTCTTATAAATACCTAGGAGGACTTGCAGGGCATATAGAAAATGGAACTTTTTCTAATATTGCTTTAGATACCATAGAAGGCTTTAATGGCGAAAATAGTTCTTCTGGTGGTTTCGCAGGAGAGATAAATTCTGGGACTTTTAATAATATCAGTTTCAAAAATCTAGGCAACATTGGAGTTGCGAAATATGCAGGTGGCTTTGCTGGTCAAATTAACGGTGGAGATTTTTCAAGTATTATTTTAAGTAATATAGAAAGTATTTATGGTAAGAATAATGGTGGGGGTTTTGTAGGATATACAACGGGCAATACAACTTTTGATGGCATCGGTTTAAAAGATATAAGATTTATTAAATCTGGAGCTTTTACAGGTGGTTTTGCGGGAATGACATAAGGTAATGTGATATTTGAGAATATTGTTCTAAATGATTTAGAAGAGATTAGTGGTAGTCATGCAGGTGGCTTTGTGGGAGGTGTTCTTAATAATGAGAATGGTATAGCGAGCTTATCAAATATCGTTTTAAACAATATTGAAAGTATTAAAGGTATTGGTTTTATAGGTGGCTTTGCCGGATGGATAAACAATGGAACTTTTGAAAATATTGCTTTAAATAATATAAAAAATATTAGTGATAATAATTATGCAGGTGGCTTTACAGGATATGCAGGCGCTGGAACTTATAAAAATATTATTTTAAATAACATAGGAGAAATTAGCGCCAATGGTACCGCTAGTCTGGATGAAAAATCTATTTATGCAGGTGGATTTGTTGGAAATATAGAGAATGGTAGTAACATTGCCAATTCTAATATTTACTTCTATGGGTTATTAAATTCATCGTCGAACAAGAATTATATTACCCACAATGAAAATATCCTAAATCTATCAAATACAACTGATTTTCAAACTTTTATTAATCAAAGCAAAATTGCAGGTTTGGAGTATCTTACAAATACTTCCACTAGCAACTCCCATCTTCATATGATAAATGGTGGTAAAATAGGAAATGAGAAATTCAAAATCACCTTCGATAAGGATAATTTTACTTACAATACTCCAAAAATATCAGAGGTAGATCCCGACGGATCAGGATCAAGCTCTTCACCTACAGCTCCAAACGAAGGAGAGCTTTCAAGTATTACTCTTGAACAGAGTGATTTTGAAGATGAAATTTTAAAAACCATCATCGATGAAATTTTAAATGAGGATTATGTGTTAAATATAGATTCTATCGATTTTAACAAATTCAATGAAGGTGATGTGGCTATTCTTTTATATCTATTAAAAAATACAAGCGATAAAAAGCTAAAAGAATCTTTAAAACAATCCTTAGAATTCTATACTGAATTTAACAAAGGAGGATTAAAAACAGAATTTGAAAAATGGTATGGAAGTGATGAAAGTACTTACAAAACCTCTATGGGTAAATACAATTATATCATTGAGAGTCTTGCCAATCTAAAAGAGTATGTAAACACTATTTTAAAACCTGAATTAAAAAGTATTAAAAACAATCTCAATCGATTGGAATTTTTAAAAGCTGAAATAAAAAGATTAGAAAGAGTCTATCAAAAAGCTATGCAAAATGATTTACTTCCTTATGATCAGTTAGAAGTTGTCTATAAAAACACACAAGAAAAAATCGATGCTTACTATGCTGAAGCACAGGGTTTATTGGATATTCTTAAAAACAAAAATAAACCTTTTTTAGACGATTTAATTACTAAAGAATATTCATTTGAAGATAAATATACTGATATTCAAGGGACATTTGCTATCGCAGGAAGTAGTATTGATGCTAATGCCATCGAAAATTTGGCAGATAAACCTATTTTATCTCTTCCAGAAAATGAGAATTCAGGAGATAGCCAAACTACAAACAACACAGATAGCACAGATATAGTTAATACTTTTTCTAAACAAGTAAAACTTACCTCTACAGAGTCTATTCTTATTCTTCCTGCAGAAGAAACACAAAGTCATATCAAAGAAGACGAAAGAGAACGAGGAAGAGTTTGCATCACAAGTGACAATGCAAAAACTAATAATCCTTGTATAGCAATCACATTTTAATCACAAAGAAAGTAAAAGCTTTCTTTGTGAGATAAACAAGATTTTAATCAAATATAATTTCAATTTATTAAGTTGAGGGGGAAAATAATGCAGGTGAAATTTTTTCTAAAAAATAGAATATTTTTATCTTTTGCGAGCGTAGCTTTGATATTTAATAGCGTATCGTATGCAGCAAGTCAAGCTATATCTATAGGCGATAAAAGATTTCAAACTCCAAGGCATAGTTTTTCTAATGAGGAAGTTTGGGATTTTGATGACAAAACCTTTAAGCAAATCAATGGCACTAATTATTATGGTGTATTTAAACAAGGACTTGTAAGCGACATCACTTTAGAAGTTTTTAACCCTAAGCAGTCTTTACAAGGCGCTAAGCTTGAAATTTTAACTCTTAATCATTCCTCAGAAGAAATCTTGGAAGTGCAAAGTATGCATGCTGCTAACCCTATGGATAAAAACTTGCATCCTATAAAAATCCTTCCTTTTTTAGTGGCCGGGAGTTCTCTAAAGGGAGATTCTATCAACAATAAACTTCTTATTAAAGAGGCAGAATTAAGCTCTGCGGTTTTTCTAGAGCCAAGCAACATAAAAACAAAAAATCCTCCAAAAAAAGAAGAGAAAGATAAAATAAATTATGTTATTAGTGGTGGGCTTGCTAGAGAAGGAAATGCGAAAAATAATACCTTAGAACTTCTTGATGGAAGTTATATAAATATGGGAGTAGAAAATATTTATAATCTTAAATTAAACGGAGCTCCTTATGCTGTAGGAGGGCTTGCTATCTTTGGTGATGCGATAGGAAATTCTTTGCTTGCCCAAAAAGGCTCTAAAGTAGATATTCACACTGCCTCTTTTTATAGAGATATGGTAGGGGAATTTATTCTTGATGAAAGGATAACCCATCTTGTTGGAGGATTAGCCTATAATGGAAAGGTTGAAAAAAATAAACTTAATCTTAATGGGGTGGAATTCAACATCCATGCTCCAAGCGGTTTGTATTCTTCTTTTGCTCCTGTTCATATCGCGGGAGCTTTTGTTGATGGGAATGGTAAAAAAGCTTATGATGCAACCAAAAACACCCTTGTTATAGATAATTTTCTTTTAAATTTAAGAGCGGATGGAAAAACTCCCATTTTTTATAACGCTATTTTTTAGCAAATTTCTTTGGAGGAAAGACAAATAAAGGGGATGCAAATGCAAACTCCATTGTCTTAAAAGATGTTCCTGCGCTAAAAAGAATAAGTAAAAAAGTGAAAGTACAAGGGATTTATGATTTCTTTAGTGGATACACACTTGATGGAGAGGCTAATTTTAATGTGATTGATTTTAAAGATTCTCAAGCTTCTCTACCACTTTTTATTTATGCAACCACACAAGAAAACTTTGAAGGATCTATCCATTATCCAGAGTATGCAAAACACAATAAGATTAGCTTAAATAATGTCTTTGGAAGAAAGGATATTCGCTCTGGAGTAGAGGCTATGAATGTAGAAAACAATCAAGTCTTCTATCACAATGTAGAAGCACAAGCTTCTGGAGAGGGAGTTAATAGAGAAAGCAGTGTGTATATTAGAGCAGCCAATCTTGCAAAGAATAATCTCTTTAAAGCAAGCAATTATTGGGCGACTTCTATGCTTAATATTTATGGTATTCGTGAGGTGGAAGAATCTAAAAATAATCAAGTTATTTTTAATAATGTAGGCTTTAATACTGATAGAATTTCTGAAGGTTCGGAATTGATTTTAATAGGTGGAGTTGGCAAGAGAGTACATCACAATCTTTTAAGTATTCAAGATTTAGAAATTGGAGCTTATGATAAAGAAAAAGATTTTATCTATATTGCAGCAAGTGCAATTCCTGATGCCAATAGCAATCTAGCACTCTCTTATGGCAATACACTCTATATTGGTGGAGATGTTTCTATCCATGAGCGATCGCTTTTAAATGTGCTAAGTGTGGGAGTGTGATTAGAATTCCAAACTATACAAATAATAAAGCCGATGATATCACACTGCCTGCACCTTCTTTGGCGCAGCTTACAAAAGATAACCATTTGATTTTAGAGCAAGCTCTGAGGGCTAGAGTAGTTAATAACTTTGAACATTATAGTTTAATTTATCATTCTAATAATCAAGATAAACCTTTTATTGAAAGTTTAGAGACTCCTATTAATCTCTCTGAAGAATCCTAAATCACTCTACTTTTAAAAAAGGGAGAAAAAGCTCCTGAAAAAGGAAGTAAAATTGCATTAATTTCAAGTCAAAATGGTTTTAGTGGTATTAATGGCAATGCTATGAATAAAAGCCAATTAAATCAACTCTTAGGGAGGATTTCTAAAAATCCAAAAACACTTAATTATAAAAAGATTCCTCAGCTCCAACAAGAAAACCTAAGGGTTGTTCCTTTAACTTTATCTTTAGATAATAAAGGAAAAGTGATTTATGGAGAAATCCAAAGTGATTAAAAATCAATAACTTAACAAAGAAAATTTTAAAAGAAGGACAAAAAATGAAAAAAATATTAGTGGGTTTAAAATTGTGTGTAGGAGTATGCATAGCGAATGATATCCTAATCAAAAAGGGAGAGAATCTTTATAAAAAATGTATTGCTTGTCATGGCGTAAATGGAGATAAAATAGCTCCTGGAAGCAAGGGTAATATCAAAATCGGAGGATTAAATAAAGCCTATCTCATAAAACAGCTTCAAGGCTATGCTGTAGGGAAAGCAGATAATGGGGGAGCAAAAGTTATCATGTATGCTAATATGAAAAATTGGAAATTTACCACTTCCGATATTGAAGCAGTGAGTGCTTATATCGCCCAATTGCCTAAAGCAAAATAAAAAATACAAAGCAAGGAAATTTATGGAAAAACCTTTTTTAAAGAGTATCATTCTAGCTTCTTGTCTTTTAACAAGAGCACTTTCGCAACAAAACAAAGAAAATGCAGAAGCTTTAGAGCAAATGATAGAGATTTCCCATTATAAAAATGTCCCTCAAAACGAAAACATTCAAAATACTCTAAAAAGTAAACAATCCCCTTTAGATATTAAAATGGATAAACAAGATTCTTTACAAGAGGATACTAAGAAAGTCTTAGATAAAGAGGGATTAGTAGCACCAAGCTCTGAAGAATTTCGCTTTAAATATAAATTCTTTGTGGATACTAAAGAGGATGGAAAAACACTCACTTTAGAAGATCTTGGAATCAATGAAGTATGGCTTAGAGAATCTATTATTGCTCTAAAAAGATCGGATTTAAATGTAGAAACCTTGCAAGAAATTGTCAATATCGTTTCTTATTATTTTCAATACCATGGTTATCCATCGGCAACTGCCTATATTCCTCAACAAGAGATCACAGATTCAATCCAAATTAATATTATGCTAGGAAAACTTGGAGAATATCAAGTTAAAAATTATTCTAAGCATCTAAAAGAGAGTGCTATTAGCTCTAAGCTAAAAGAATCACTCCAAGGAAAAATTTTAAGAACTAAAGCATTGGAAGATGCGATTTATAAAATCAATGAAATGTCAGGAATTAAAGCAAGCGGAAGTTTAGTTGCTGGGAGTGAGTACGAAACTACAGATGTGATTATTACAATAGAAGATTCCAAAAAAGCAAATGCGATACTTTTCTTTGATAATTATGGAAGCAAGGGCTCTGGTGTTTATAGAGCTGGTGTGAGTGGCGCTTTAAATAATCTCTTAGGATATGGAGATTCTCTTAATTACTTTGCACAACTTTCTGATGAAATGCAAAAAAGTTATGGATTTACTTATAATTTTTTCTTAGGAAATCTCAAAGTTTCTCCTAGAGTGAATAAAAGCAATTATGAATTAGGAGAAGAATACGAAAGTTTAGGTGCTTATGGAAGTTCTTTAGATTTAGGGGTGGATTTATCTTATCCACTCTTTATCAACACAACTAATTCTCTATATCTTACTGGAGGTTATGTTTATAGAAAGCTTGAAGATATTTATGGAAGCTTTGGAATTGATTTTAACAAAGAAAGCAATGCCTTTTATTTAGGAACTGAAGGAACTATAGGTTTAATTCCTAATAACATTCTTAGCTATAACACGCAACTTACTTATGGGGATATAAAGCCAAAAAGTGTATTTTTAGAAAATAGTCCTGTCATGGGAGAATTTTGGAAATTTAATGCAGCTTCGAATAATGCTTATTATTTTAATAATAAAATTTCACACATTCTTAATATTAGCTATCAAAAAACTATCGGAGATTATCAGCTAGATTCTAGTGAGACTGCGACTTTGGGAGGAGCTTACGGCGTTAGAGCTTATCCTAATGGATTTGGAGAGGCAGATAGTATGATTTTAACAACAATTGGACTAAGATTTAATATATTTAATCCTAATTTTTACATTACCCCTTTTTTATGAATTTGCCCATGGATGGAATGAAGATTATTTAGATAATGATATCAATATGGCGGGTAGAGAAGGAAAAAATGATATTTTTGTGGATGCAGTGGGGTTGGAATTGCTTTATATTAAACCCAATGGATTTTATATTAAACTAGATTTAGCAAAGGCAGCTTATAAATACGAAGCAGATGGAAAAAGAAGAGATAGACTCTATACAAGTATGGGATTTTATTTTTAAGGCTTTTAAATCAATTTTACAGCCAAGAAACTTTATCGCATTGTGATAAAGTTTCTATAAAAGTTTTTATTCAGGTTTTTTGAGGTTCTTAACGATTTTATCTATCTTTTTACTTGCTTTTGAATAATCTCCGTCCTTTAGTTCTTCTAAGGCTTCGATAGCAAAATCAAAATCACCTAAATCATCTGATTCCTTTTGAAGATTTTCCACAACCTTATCTATCTTTTTACTTGCTTTTGAATAATCTCCGTCTTTTAATTCTTCTAAGGCATTGACTGCAAAAGAAAAATCTTCAATTTCGTTAAGATAGGCTTCTAAGGCTTCTCTAACTATACTTGATTTAGGCTTGGAAAGATTTTTACTCAAATTATCTAAGCGTTTTTTAAGTTCTAAAGGCATTCTAAGGGAATAATTTCTAGTTTCTTGTTTCATTAACTTAACCTTTCTAGGAATGTTTTTGAAAAAATGTAATTGCTTGCTTACAGATTTTGCAAGTGAATTTGTGCCCTTGTAATTCAATTTTTTGATGGATACCATAAGGGACATCATGTACTTTACCTGGGCAATTGCATTTATAAAGATAAAATTGCGGCTTGTCATCATCACTATCATCTGCTGCTTCAAAGCTGACATCTTTACCTTCATCTGTTGCTAAAGAAGAGCTTCTCCATTTTTCTACCTTCATGTCTTCATAGAGTATGTGCTCTAAAAGCCATTTTTTCGCTATGATGTAAAGTTTTTCCTTAAGATCATTTGTAGATTTGATATCTTTAATAAGATTAATCATAGTTTGTATGATTTCTTTATGAATTTTTTTATGTTCTTCAAATGCTGGATAAGCAATGAGTTGCATATATTTTTCTTCATCATTAAAATGATCTTTCATGTAATTGAAAAATTCAGCCAAAAGCTCTTTTACTTCATTTTTGCTTACCGATCTATCAGAAACAATTTCAACCTTTGCTGCAAGCTCAAAAAGTTTTTTATGCTGATCATCAATTTTGGCATTGTGCACACTAAAACTGCTATCCCATTTTGGAAGCATTTTGACTCCTTGAAAAATTTATTTGCATTAAAGATTATAACATAAAAATAAGTTAAATATAAATTAATTTGTATTAAACCATTTTTTCAATATTTTTTGATACAATTTCAAGAAATATCAAAGAAAGGTGTCTTGTGGCAGCTAGAATTCTGCTTTTAGAAGATGATTTAAGTTTAAGTGAGATTATAGAAGAATTTTTAATCGATGAGGGTTATGAAGTTTATTTATGCACCAATGCTAAAGAAGCTTTAGAACTTGCTTATGAAAAACATTTTGATTTGTGGATACTAGATGTTAAGGTTCCTTTGGGTGATGGATTTTCTTTATTAAAAGAATTAAGAGCTTGTGGAAAACAAACTCCAGCTATTTTTATGACTTCTTTAAATACGACAGAAGATTTGAAAGAGGGTTATAATGCAGGTTGTGATGATTATATACGCAAGCCTTTTGAGCTTGCAGAACTTTCAATTCGTATTCAAGTTTTGTTAAAGAGAGCTTTTTCTCATAAAAATGAAGATTATGAAGATTTGGGGAATGGGTTTAAATTCAGCTTTACCTCACAAATTCTTTATCATTTTGATAAGGCTTTAACTCTACCCAGTAAAGAGATCAAGCTATTATCTTTGCTTTTAAAAAATAAAAATAATTTTTTAAGTACAGAAAGAATCTTTGAAGAGCTTTGGGAGTATGATGAAGAACCTAGCGAGCTTAGTTTAAGAGCGTATATTAAAAATTTACGCAAAATATTAGGAAAAGAAAAAATTATCAATCAAAGGGGTAGAGGATATTGCTATGGCTAAAAAAGTCATTAGGCAAATTTTATTGATTTATTTAACTACTACGGGTATTTTTTTAGCAATCTTTTTTACCTTATGGTATCAAAAATTATATGAAGAATTAGTGGTTGTAAAAGGTACTTCTTTAAGAGAAAATCATAGAAATATCATTATAAATATCCTAAATTCTCGTTTTGTTCCTATGAATGAAAGTGCTAGCAATATTGCTCAAAGTACTGGACTTAAATTTGCTATTTTTGATAAAAAACAAGCTATTTTTGATAATTTGGATTTTGATTTTAGAAAAGCAAAGGTTGAACTTAAGGGCAGGGGAATTTACGATGGAAAAGTATTTTTTCTTGATCGTATGAATACAGATAATTATTTTTTAAAACATACAAATGAAGATAATGCAAATACTGAAAGTAGATTGAAAATTTTAATTCAAGGTGAGGATGTTAAAAAGGATCTTATTTGGATTAGAATAAAGGTTTTTTCTTTTGCTATTATGGCTTTTTGCATATTGGGTTTGATAGCTTATATTTTAGTAAAAATTGCCCTAAAGCCACTAGAGGATAAGATTATCACTCTTAATCGGTTTATCAAAGATTCAACCCATGAGCTTAACACCCCTTTAAGTGTGATTTTGATGAGTATAGAACAACTTGAAAATCAAAAACTAGAGCATAATACCAAATTCACAAGGATAAAATTAGCTGCAAAAAGTTTATCTCAAGTGTATTCAGATCTTGTTTTTTATAATTTTCCCAATACCTTAGAGCTTAACAAACAAGAACTTGACCTAAAAGCATTGATTGAAGAAAGGCTAGAATATTTTAAAATATTTTTTGAGCAAAAGAAAATCAGTCTAAAGCTTAATTTACATCAAGCAAGTATTTTCGCTTCTAAAAACCAAATTTCTAAACTCATAGATAATCTTTTAAGTAATGCAATCAAATACAACAAAAAAGGTGGGGAAATTTCGATAGAGTTAAAAACAGGTTTTTTAAGTATCGCAGACACAGGTTGTGGAATTTCAAAATCAAATCTTAAGCATATTTTTGATAGATATGCGAGATTTAATACCGATCAAGGAGGTTTTGGCATAGGGCTTTCTTTGGTGAAAAAGATTTGCGATGATAATGATATTAAAATCATTTGCGAATCTGTAGAAAATCAAGGGAGTGTTTTTGAGTTAAGCTGGAGTGCAAAGAAGATTTGAAAAAGGACAATAAAATTTTTGCATCCACTTGCTTGAAACTCTCTATAAACATTTTCTCATTTTATAATAGTTATTATCAATAAAAATTTATTTTTCTATAAAAATAAGTTTATTAAAAAAGCTTTATTATAGATATTTAATCTTATAAAATAAAATAAATTTTTGATAATTAATATTAAATTTATTAAATATAAAGTAGAATTTCACAAATTACAAAGGAGAGAAATGAACCATGAAAAAAGTTTGATTTATCTCATAGCTTTATGTTTGTCTTATACAGCTATGCAAGCTGTTTGTAAATATGCCGAAGAACAAAGAGAAGATAGGGCTGTGCCTATTGCTGCTTTAATAAGGCTTGGTATGGGTTATGGCATTTCGTATGCTAATGCACCAGGTGTTGGAGAGCAAACATACATAGGAAGACCACCTTTTGGGGGATGTCATTGACACACAATGATTTAAGCAATCTTTGTATCTTAATTTCACTTTTATTTTTAGAGTATATTTTGATAAATGCGAAGACTTTTAGGCAAATGACTCGCTTTGCAAATTTTTATGGCGTGATTATGGTATTGTCTTTTATCGTATCTTGGCAGATTTTTAATGCGTATTTTAATTTTCTTGTTTTTTTGATTTTATTTTTTGTATCTTATAAAATTTGGCAGTTTAAAAAGAAATAATCAGCAAGGAATTTGCTGATTATTCGTAGTAGGGCTTACATCATTCCGCCCATGCCACCCATTCCGCCCATGCCACTCATATCAGGCATTGCAGGTTTATCTTCTTTGATCTCGCTGATTGTTGCTTCTGTGGTTAAAAGCATACTAGCTACAGAAACTGCATTAAGTAAAGCTACTCTTTCTACTTTAACTGGATCGATAATTCCACTTTCAAGCATATTTACATATTCGCCTTTTGCAGCATCAAAACCTGTATTTTCATCCTTAGCATTTTCAACGCTGTTTACAACTACACCTGCATCAAATCCTGCATTTTCAGCGATTTGTCTTAAAGGTGCTCTTAAAGCTCTTTCAACTATAGCCGCGCCGATAGCTTCATCACCTTTTAAATCAAGATTGATTTTAGCTTTAGCTTTAGCTTTGATTAAAGCTGCGCCACCGCCTATTACTATACCTTCTTCAACTGCTGCTTTAGTTGCACTTAAAGCATCATCAACGCGATCTTTTTTCTCTTTCATTTCAGTTTCAGTTGCCGCACCTACTTTGATAACTGCAACACCACCGCTTAATTTAGCAAGTCTTTCTTGTAATTTTTCTCTATCATAATCAGAGCTTGTTTCAGCTATTTGAGCCTTGATTTGATTTACTCTTGCATCAATATTTGCTTTTTCGCCTGCGCCATTTACGATGGTTGTGTTATCTTTATCGATGATTACGCTTGAAGCTTGTCCAAGATCTTGTATTGTAGCGCTTTCAAGAGTTCTTCCAAGCTCTTCAGAGATCACTTCACCACCTGTTAAAATCGCTATATCTTCAAGCATAGCTTTTCTTCTATCTCCAAAACCTGGAGCTTTTACAGCAGAGATATTTAATACGCCGCGTAGTTTGTTTACAACTAAAGTTGCAAGTGCTTCACCTTCGATATCTTCAGCGATGATTAAAAGTGGTTTCCCTGTTTTTTGAATTTGTTCTAAAACCGGTAACAAATCTTTTAAATTTGCAATTTTTTTATCAAAAAGCAAGATATAAGGATTTGAAAGTTCTACCGTCATTTTTTCTGCATTGGTTATAAAATAAGGGCTTAAATAACCTCTGTCAAATTGCATACCTTCAACTACATTTAATTCATCATTGATTGATTTTGCCTCTTCAACAGTGATAACACCATCTTTGCCTACTTTTTCCATAGCATCAGCAATTAAATTTCCGATTTTTTCATCAGAGTTGGCTGAAATTGTAGCAACTTGTGCAATTTCTTTTTTATCTTTTACTTCGCGAGAAAGTTTTTTAAGTTCTGCTACTATAGCTTCGCAAGCCTTATCCATACCGCGTTTTACTTCGATAGGATTTGCACCTGCTGTGATATTTCTTAAACCTTCTTTGAAAATTGCATGAGCTAAAACCGTTGCAGTAGTTGTTCCATCGCCTGCTTGATCAGCTGTTTTACTCGCTACTTCTCTTACGAGTGAAGCACCCATATTTTCAAGACTATCTTTAAGCTCTACTTCTTTAGCAACACTTACGCCATCTTTAGTAATGCTTGGAGCACCAAAGCTTTTTTGGATTAAAACATTGCGTCCTCTTGGTCCCATAGTAACTTTTACTGCATCATTTAATTTTTTAACACCTTCATAAAGTTTGTTTCTTGCTTCATCTGAAAAAATAATTTCTTTTGCCATTTTTTATCCTTTTTTATAAATTATTTTAAAATTCCTAAAATATCATCTAAATTTAAAACTAAATATTCGCTATTATCAATTTTGATTTCTGTTCCGCCATATTTAGCAAATACGATTTTATCACCATTTGCAATATCAGTGATTTCTTTACTTACTGCTACTACTTCACCCATTAAAGGCTTTTCTTTAGCATTATCTGGTATAATTATACCTGAAGCTGTTGTTTTGGTTTCTTCTACGCGTTTTACTAAAACACGCTTTCCTAAAGGTTGAAAATTCATTTTGTCCATCCTTAAAAATATTGATTTTTAGCACTCTTTAATTTTGAGTGATAATATCATACTATAAAAAATGAATTTTGTCAATACTTTGAGTAAAAATATTTATAAAACTTTAGTTAATTAGACTAAAGTTAATTAATAAAAAAAACTAAAGGATTTAAAGTGAAGAAAATATTTTATGGAGTAGCGGCTTTTATTGTGGTGCTTTTAATCGCACTTTATACCTTGCTTTTTACTAGCCTTGGTAATAATATAGTCGCAAATTTTATTCAAGATAAAATCAAGCAAAGTACAGGTCTTGATGCCAATATTACTCAGTTTGTTTTGTGTTTTTCAAGTCTTGATATTGAGGCAAATTTAGCCAATATGGCCGATTTAAAACTAGAAGGAAATTTAAGTCTATTTAAACTTGGCTTTGATCTTGATTATATTATCAGTTTGGATAAAAATTATGCTAAAAATTTAGGTTTAAATTTAAATCAAAATTTGGCTTTTTTGGGAAAGATTAATGGTAAATCGAGCGATTTTATGATCGATGGCAAGGGGTATTTGTTTGGCTCTAATGTGCTTTTAGATGCAAGAGTTTATAATTATTCTCCTATTGCTTTAAATTTAAGCGCTAACGATCTTCAAATTTCTGAATTGCTAGCACTTTTTGGACGAGGAAATTTAGCCAAAGGAACTATAGATATAGCAAGTAAAATTTCTGCTAAAGATTTAAAACCTGATGGAAATGCTATCATTAAACTTGATAATACTTATATAAATTATGCAGAAATTAAAAAAGAATTCAATATAGATTTACCTGAAAATTCCAATCTTAAAGCTGAAATTTTAGCAAATATTAAAGATGATACAGTCTATACAGTGAGTAAAATTTATAATAGTTATTTAACTTTACAAACTCAAAAAACCCTTTATAATCTTATTCAAAATACCCTAAATACGGATTTTGATCTATCAGTCCCTAATCTTGCAAAACTTGAAAAGCTTACAAAAACAAAGCTAAATGGATCTTTAGGAGTAAAGGGTGATGCGAGTGTAGCTAATAATGCTTTAACTGGTTTAAATGCTAATGTTATAGGGCTTGGCGGAGAAGTGAAGGCAAATTTAAAAAACAATCAATTAAATCTTAATGCAAGCAATGCTAGCTTGGAAAAAATACTAGCTCTTATAGGCTATGGTGGTATTGTTTCTGGAAATTTAAATGCAAATCTTGTAAGCGAGGGATTGGATTTTGCAAATTTCAATGCAGATGTAAAAATCAATAATGCAAAATTAAATAGTGCTGAAATTAAAAAAATAGCCAAGCTCGATCTTCCAAATACAAATTTTAGTCTTGATGCCAAAGCTAAAGCTAAAAATGGCAATATATCTTATAATGCGCTTTTAGCGTCTAATTTGCTCAATATTAAAAAACTTGATGGAACTTACAATCTTAAAAATGCAGAATTAAACACAGACTTAAATGCTTTTATTGATGATTTATCTCAATTTAATGCCATAGCAGGACAAAAGTTACAAGGCAAGGCAGAACTTAACGCAAAAGCACATATTATAGGCGCTCAAATTCAGAATTTAAATGCTAATGCAAATATAGCAGGTGGATTAATCAAGGCAAATTCTAATGGAAAAAAATTAGACTTAGATATAAACAAGCTTGATCTTTCCAAGGTTTTTACTATTGTAGGTATGCCAAATTATGCAAGCGGGATAGTTAATGCTAGTGCGCGTTTAGATGATATAAATTTTAACAATCTTAATGGCAAGATAAATGCAGAAGCTAAAGGTATTTTAAATGCTGTAGTTTTAAGTCAGATAATGGATAAAAAATTTCCAAGCAATACAAATTATGATTTAAATATCAAAGCAGATTTAAAAAATAATATCGCTGATTTTGAGGGTGTTTTAAATTCTTCTTTGGCTAATCTTAGTAATTTTAAAGGAAAATTTGACATTAACAAAATGGTGTTAAATTCGGATTATGTTTTAGATATTGCTGATTTTTCAAAGCTAGGTTTTTTACTCGATAGAAAACTCAAAGGAAAGGCGAGTTTTAATGGAAAAATTGGTTTTGATAAAACTTTAAATTTTACTGCATTGAGTAAAAATTTATTTGAAGGAAAACTTGATAGTACTTTGAAAAATAATATTTTAAATGCAAAGTTAGAGGGAGTGGATTTAAGTACTTTGGCAAGTGGACTTGATTTTATAGATATATATCAAGGCAAGGCAAATTTAGATGCTAAGTATAATCTTATAAGCGAGCAAGGAGAGGTTAATGCAGATATGAAAGAGGGTAAGCTTAAACCTAATGCTATCACTGCAGCTCTTAAGCTTATTACTTTAAAAGATATCACTACTGATGTTTTTCATACTGCCAATGCTAAAGCGCTTATTAACAAAGAAAACATCAAGCTTGATTTAAATATGCAAGCGGATCGTTCTTATGTCCTTGTTTCTTCAGGTATGCTGAATTCTAAAAGCGGAAGCTTGAATTTGCCTTTTGATATCAAGATAGATAGAGCCAATTTTAAAGGCAATATAACAGGAACAACACAAAAGCCCCAAGTTAAACTTGAAGCGGGTAGTGTAGTAAATTCCATTAAAAATATTGTAGGCGATAAAGCCCAAGATGGAGTTCAAAAAGCAGGAGAAAAAGTAGATGAGGGTATCAATAAATTATTGAATAAAATTTTTTAAGGTTAAGTGATGTTTAATGGACTTATAAGAGAGATTGCTAAGGTTAAATCTTATCAAAATAATGTTTTGAATTTAAAGGCAAATTATCGCCCTAATTTGGGCGATAGTGTAGCTGTTAATGGAGCTTGTTTGAGCGTGACTAAACTTCATAGCGATGGTTTTGAACTCGAACTTTCACACGAGAGTCGCAAGCACATAGCAGTACAAAATTTAAAAGATAAGGTGCATATAGAACCTGCTTTAAGGTATGGAGATAGGATAGATGGACATTTGATGCAAGGACATATTGATTTTATTGGTAGGCTTGAAAAGATTGAAAAAGATGAAAATGGGGTTGATTTTTATATAGCTTTGCCTAAAGAAGCGATGAAATTTATGGCAAGAAAAGGCAGTATAGGTATAGATGGGGTTAGCCTTACGATCAATGAAATTATAGAAAATGGCGTTAGATTAACCATTATACCTATTACTTTTAAGGAAACACTTTTTAAAGAATATGAAATAGGCCGAGAAATCAATATAGAAAGCGATTTGCTTGCTCGTTATATTTATGCACAAATGCAAGATAAGGATAAGGGACTATCATGGGAAGAAGTGGAGAGAATTGCTTATCTTTACTAAAGAATCAAAAAGTCAGTGTTTTTTGCGCTTATGATAAAGACTATAATATCTTTAGAGCCAAAGTTCATAAAGAAAATTTATTTTCTCATTTGGGTTTTAAGGATATTGAAAAATGTGTTTTTATGGATCAAATTCACTCCAATAAAGTTGAAATTTATGATGAGAATTTAAAAAATCTAAGTTGCGATGGCTTGATAAGTATAGAAAAAAATACCGCACTTTGTGTTTTAAGTGCTGATTGTTTGCCTTTGATTTTATGGCATGAAAGTGGCATTATAGCGGCACTTCATTCAGGAAGAAAAGGGAGTTTTGAAAATATTTTAAAAGAGTGTGTGGATAAAATTTATACAAAAAATCCTAATTTAGACATGCAGAAATTTCATCTTTTTATCTTGCCTAGTATTTGTGCTAAAAACTATGAAATAGATGGAGAAATTTTAGAATTTGCAAGAGTAGAATTTAAAGATTTTTTAGATGAAAGAAAACTTGATTTAAAAGCTTTGGTAAAATTTCAGGCTCAAAATTTAGGTATTAAAAATATTATCGACAGTAATATTTGTAGTTTTGATGATAAGACATTTTACTCTTATCGTCGCGATAAGACTTTAAAACGCTTTGTGAGTGTTGTTTATCTAAAGGGTTGATTTGATGTATGAAAAAAAAGATTTAAGAGTATTAAAAATTATTCAAAAAGCTAGAGAGTTTGGGGATGGGGATTTGCTTAATGAAGCTTTAGTAAATCAGCTTGTTAATGCTGAATTTAAAGAGATAGAAAGCAAAGAAAGAGAAGGGCTTATAGCTCTTCTTAATTCCTTGATAGAAGCTAAAGATAAGGCTTTGCTTAGCAATCCTTAAAATTCTATATAATTTTCAAAATCTTCTTCTTTAGGAGGATTTGGCTTATTAGCAGCTAAGGCTTCGTTTATAATTCCTTCATATTTTACTATAGTGCTTTTAAATTCTTCTTTGGCTTTTCCGCTTAGCTCTGATTTAGCGATTTTAACTACTGAAGCAGGATTGATGGCTTTATTGTTTAGATAAACACCAAAATGTAAATGTGGGCCTGTACTCATGCCTGTTGAACCTACATAACCAATGAGTTGACCTTGATTTACTTTTTGGCCCTTCTTAATTTTTGCAAAACGACTTAAATGAGCATATAAAGTCATATAGCCTGAATCATGCTTTACTTGTATGACATTTCCATATCCTCCTTTAGTGCCTACAAAAGTGATTGTCCCTTTGCCTGCACTTTTTACAGGTGTTCCAGTAGGCGCTGCATAGTCTATACCAAGGTGTGCACGATAGCGTTTGAGTATAGGATGATATCTTGCAGTACTAAAAGTTGATGATATTCTTGTATAATTTACAGGTTTGGTTAATAAAAAAGCTTCCACTTCTTTTCCATCGCGATTGTAAAAAATATCATTAAAAGCGAATACTTCTTGTGCATTTTTGTTAATTTCTACTACAGCCATTTTTATAGCAATATCCCCCCAAAGTTTTCCCATGCGTCTTTTTTGCTCATAATAAAGAGTAACCTTATCGCCTTTTTGGATATTGCGAAAGTTAACACTTCCTCGAAAGGAGCGCACCATAGCACGAGCTAGAGTACTGCTACCACTTTCTTCATAAACATCTTGATAGGCTGAACTTTTGATTGTTAAATGTAAAATTCTATCTTCTTTTTGATAAGAAATAGGAGAAAAGGCAAGGGTGTATTGATTGTTTTTATCTTTATAAATATGAATTTGTAAATCATCACTGATAGGGATTAAAACTTGTTCTATATTATTATTTTCATCTTTTAAAACTTGATATTTTACTTTATAAGCTATATCAGAGGCAAGTTCTTGATCTTCTCTATCAAGCCCATAATAAAGCGATATAGGGATAGAATTTCTTTGCAAGAATTTAAGCAAAGTATCGCCATTATCCCAAGTAAGTTCTTCAACGCTAAGTGCGGCAAAACTTTGAATAACAAATGCAAATAGGAGTAAGAGTTTTTTCATATAAAGACCTTATTTTTTCGAGGATTTTTAAATTTTTAAAAGCTATATTTTACTTTATAATTCTTACAATTGCTTAACAAAAAAGGATTATAATACATTAAATTGATTTTTTAAGGAGTTAGTTTGCTTAAATTTCTAGCATTTATTTTAAGCTTAAGTATGAGTCTTTTTGCAATAGATTTAAATTTAAAGCCTGTAAAAATGGAACTTTTAAAGGTTGAAGATATTTATGGTTATGTTGAAGATAGTCCTGATATAAAATTAAATTCAAGCGGTGTTGTTATACAGCGTTTTCAAACTTCAAAAAGCATTATAGCAAGAGCTAGTGTTATAGCTAAAGAAAAGGGTTTGGCAAAATTAAAATTCAGTGTTTTTGCTGATCTTGAGCAAGATGCCTTGCCTTTGCCAAATGTTGTACCACAAAAGGGTAATGAGGTGGTTTTAAATTTTCTTTATGATAGAGGTTTAGTGATTGCTCCAGATGAACAAACTTATAATGAGCTTGTATTTAGCTTTCCAGAAATTTATTTTACTCATATTGATATGCTAGGAGCACAACTCATCCGCTCTTCATCTCTTGCTCCAAAGCGTAGTGATTTTAGAAAATTTTGTGCCGATAATGCTGTGGGAATTTTGATTTTTGCTTTAGAGGATAAGGCAAAGATAGTTGATTGTCAAGATTTTAGTGAGCTTTATGAATTAACCATATCTAAACCAAGCAGTATACAAGTTCCTTTTTATTCTCGTATAGGTGGTTATAAAAGTAATTTTTTTGATTTTAATTCCCAAGAAGTGGGTAATTATTATAGATATTATGATGCTTTAATTAATATTCCTAAGGTAAGCCAATGAAAAAAGAATTTGAACAATATTTTATAAAACTTCTAGGTAGTGAAAATGCTTATTTTGATGATATTCATAAGCGTGCTTATAGTTATGATGCTACAAAAAAGCATTATTTGCCCGATGGGGTGCTGTTTCCAAGAAACGAGGAGGATATTTCTAAAATATTAAAATTTTGTAATGAAAATAATATCATAGTCATACCTCGAGGCTCAGGATCTGGTTTTACAGGAGGAGCTTTAGCTGTTAATGGCGGGGTGGTGCTTGCTTTTGAAAAGCATATGAATAAAATTTTAGAAATTGATCTTGAAAATTTAGTGGCTGTTGTGCAACCTGGGGTTATTAATATACATTTACAAAAAGAAGTGGCTAAATATGGACTTTTTTACCCACCTGACCCTGCTAGCATGGAGTATTCAAGCTTAGGGGGTAATGTAAGCGAAAATGCTGGGGGAATGAGAGCTGCAAAATATGGCATTACAAAAGATTATGTGATGGCTTTAAGGGCTGTTTTGCCTAGCGGAGAAATCATTCGTGCAGGGAAACGCACTATTAAAGATGTAGCAGGTTATAATTTGGCAGGAATTTTAATCGCTAGTGAAGGTTCTTTGGCAGTTTTAAGTGAGCTTACTTTAAAATTAATACCTTTGCCTAAATTTAAAAAAACTGCTTTTGCTATTTTTCCAAGTGTAAAAAGTGCTATGAATGCGGTTTACAAAAGTCTTGCTAGCGGTGTAAGTCCTGTATCTATGGAATTTTTAGATAATCTTAGCATTAGAGCGGTTGAGAGCAAATTTAATAAAGGTTTGCCTATAGAAGCTGGAGCTATTTTGATTGCTGATGTGGATGGTAATGTTAAAGAGGCTATTGATGAGGATTTAAGAAATTTAGAATATTATTTTTTAGAAGCTGGTGCTAGCGAATTTAAAATAGCAAAAGATGAACAAGAAACCGCAGATATTTGGTTTGCTAGAAGAAATTGTTCTCAAAGCATTGCCATGTATGGAACTTTAAAACTTAATGAAGATATTACAGTTCCGCGTTCTAAACTACCTACTTTACTTGAAGGTATAGATGAGATTTCTAAAAAATATGGTTTTAAAATTCCTTGTTTTGGACATACAGGGGATGGAAATGTGCATACTAATGTTATGGTTCCTGATAAAAATGATAAAGAGCAGGTGAAAAAAGGCTATGAAGCTGTGGAAGAGATTTTTAAATTAACAGTGAAACTTGGAGGAACTTTAAGCGGAGAGCATGGTATCGGACTCTCTAAGGCTCCTTTTATGAAATTAGCTTTTTCTGATGCCGAAATGAATTTAATGAGAAATATTAAAAAAGCTTTTGACCCAAATAATATTCTCAATCCTTTTAAAATGGGGCTTTAAAAAGGAAAAGATTGAAGAGAATTTTTGCTATTTTATCCAATTTGCGAGATAAAGAAATTTTAAATTATGCCGCAGCGCTTAGTTTTTATACTATTTTATCTTTGATACCGATTTTGTTTGTGTGTTTTTCTGTTTTTACGCAAATTTCAAGTTTTAAGGCTTATTATGAAAAAGCCAAGCAAATCATTTTTGCTTTTTTAATACCTGCACAGCAAGATATAGTTGCTGCTTATCTTGACACATTTTTAAATAATAGTGTAAATTTGGGTATAGTGGGTCTTATAGCGATGACCTTTACTTCTTTGGCTTTTTTTTCAGGCTATGATTTTGTAATCAATCGCATTACAAAAAGTGAGCCAAAAGGACTTTGGCAAAGTATTAGTTCTTACTGGACGCTTTTAACCCTTGTCCCACTAGGCTTAGGACTTAGTTTTTATATATCGGGTTTGATTCAGCAAGCTTTGGATGATTATAAAATAGGTTTTAATTTTTTTGAAATTTTGCCTTTTGTGATCATTTGGGGTTTGTTTTTTATATCTTATTCAAGTTCTATTCAAAAAGGAACTCTTAAAAGCTTGATATTCGTTTCTTTTGCGGCGGGAGCTATTTGGTATATAGGAAAGAATTTGTTTGTATATTACGTGGTATATAATAAAACATACGCTAGCGTTTATGGATCTTTTTCTACTATTTTATTCTTTTTTATTTGGATTTATATTTCTTGGATTGTTTATCTTTTTGGGATTAAAATTTATTATTTTTTAAATCATAATCATGATAAAGGGGATAAAATTCGCAAAAATACAAAAAAGAGCTAAAATTTTATAACGCATAGCTATGAAAGAAAGTATGAGATAGGATATTAAAGCCCAAGTTGGTATTTTAATATTTAAAGCATAAAATTTAAGATTAAAAAAGTCAATCAATACAGGATCTAAAAGATTTCCATGTGCTATAAAATGCAAACATAAAACCAAAGGATAAAAGACTATAAAAATTCCACTCAAAATAATGGCTAGGAATTGCTGATAGCTGATAAGAGGAAAGAAATAAAGCACAGGAGTAATCATACAAAAAAATGTCCATATATTTACTAAGATGATATTTAAGAAATTGTTAAATAATTTTGAAAAATGGTGCAAATATAAAAAAATATAAAAAACTCCTAGGCAAGAAAAGAAAAATCCTATACTCAATAAAAGCCTAGGATAAAGGACTATACAAAGATATATACTTATAAAAAGGGTAAAAAAGCTTAGAATTTTGATATTTTTACAAAGCAGATAAAAACCCCAAAGAGCCATGATTAAAGAACGAACATAAGAAGGCACAAAGCCTATAAGATAAGCATAAGCAAAAAGCAAGATAAAAATAAAAATGCTTAAATCAAAGCGTAAGCTTCTATAGGGAAAATATCTTTTTTGAAAAAAACTATACAAGGGTGCGAGTATAAAAAATACCAAAGTAAAAAGTAAACCTATATGATAACCACTGATTGCTATTAAATGAGCAACACCATAATGATTAACATCGTTTCTAAGTTCTGAGGAGATGGGTAGGGCAAAAAATAAAGCTCCGTAAAATTCTTGTATTTTTTCATTTGTATGTTGGTTTAAAAAATAAGAAATGAGAGTATTGTTTTTAAGATATCCTAATACTTCAAAACCATAGCTAGGAGCATAAAAGCTTTTTCCAAGATAATCCTTAAAGGAAATATTATTTGTGATTATTTTTAAATTCAAAAGCTGATTTTTGCTTAAATTTAAATCCTTAAAGCTTGTAGTATAAAGGATAAAATCCTTTGTTTTAAGTTTTAAAACCCAGTATTTTTTATTGTTTTTATTATGTTTTGGATAATACTGTAAAAGCAAGGCATTTTCTACTAGATAATGTTTCTTTTCTTTAAGGTTTAAAAAATGATTATATTCTAAAAATATATTAAAAACAAAAACAATAAAGCCAAATAAAAATAAATAACGGAATTCTTTAAGGTTTAGATATAAAGAATTCCAAAAAGACATTATTTTTTAGAAAATTTAGCCAAATAAAACCAAATAATTCCAACCAATACGATTAAAAATAAAGGTGCAATATAAGGATAAGAGCTTAACTTATTAAAAATTGCTTCTATGGCAAAACCAAATGCATAAGCGCTATATCCTAAAAGCACTGCCCAAAGTAAACTAGCAAAAGTATTGATGATGAAAAAATTAATAAATTTATATTTTGCTATGCCTGCAGCTATGGGGATAAAAGTTTTTAAGCCGTAGACAAATTTTTGAGTTATAAGCAAAACGACTCCATGTTGTTTGGTTTTCATCATAGCAAGGGCAAGTTTTCGGCGATGATTTTTAAAATAAGGCATAATATCTTTTTTATAGTATTTTCCAAGTATAAAAAGCAAGGTAGAACCCAAAGTATTAGCCACAAAAGCTATGCTTATACATAAAGCCAAATCCATTTTTCCTTGAGAGCTTAAAACTCCAGCGGCTAAAATTCCTACCATTCCACCACCTAAAGAATAGAAAAATAAAACTATATAGCCGTATTTTAGTAAGGTATCTATCATATCTTGCATATTAGCTCTCTTATTTGGCGTATTCTATGGCTCTTAGTTCGCGTATGACATTTACCTTGATTTCTCCAGGGTATTGCATTTTTTCTTGAATTTCAGCAGCTATTTCTTTGGCTAAAAGCACGCTTTCATCATCATTTACAAGTTTTGCATTTGCAATGACACGAATTTCTCTTCCCGCATTAATCGCATAAGCATTTTTAATACCTTCTTTGCTTTTAGCAATCTCTTCAAGCTCGCTTACTCTTCTTAAGAAAGCTTCTAAGACTTCGCGTCTAGCACCCGGTCTTGCAGCGCTGAGTGTATCGGCTGCGCAAACGGCTGCTGATTCTATGCTTGTAGCTTCTTCATGTCCATGGTGAGCATAAATAGCATTAATAACCACAGGATGTTCTTTATAGCGTTTGCAAAGTTCTGCTCCTAAGTCTACATGAGAGCCTTCAAAATCATGCGTTAAAGCTTTGCCTATGTCGTGTAAAATTCCTGCGCGTCGTGCTAAATTTTCATCCCCTCCACACTCAGCAGCGATGATTCCTGCCAAATGAGCTACTTCTAAAGAATGTGCTAAAGCATTTTGTCCATAGCTTGCGCGGTATTTAAGCTTTCCTATAAGTTTGGTGATTTCTGGATGGACCTTAGAAAGCCCTAAGTCCATCAGTATAGTTTCACCTTCTTCTAAAATAGCATTATCAAATTCTTTGCATACTTTTTCGTGAATTTCTTCTATGCGAGCAGGCTGAATTCTTCCATCTTCTACTAAAAGTTCAATCACCTTAGTTGCAATAGCACGGCGATAAAGATTAAAGCAACTTACTATGATAGCTCCAGGTGTATCATCGATGATGATATCTACTCCTAAAACCATTTCTAAGGTTTTAACATTGCGTCCTTCTTTGCCTATGATACGCCCTTTTAACTCATCGTTTTTGATGTTGACAACATTAATAAGTCTTTCAGCAGCAAATTCTCCTGCAAAACGAGAGGTTGCTTGTGCTATGATGTAATTTGCCTTTCTTTTAGCCTCATTTCTAGCCTCTTCTTCATATCTCCTAACGATATGAGCAATTTCATTGCGCGAGTTTTCTTCTACTTTTTCAAGAATGATATTTTTTGCTTCATCTTGAGTGAGCCTTGCTGAATGTTCTAAAATATTTAAAACATCATTGAGTTTTGTTTGGTATTGTTTTTTAAGCTTGTCAGCATCTGATTGTAAATCAAGCATTTGTTTTTTAGAGCGTAATAATTCTTCTTGATTTTCTTTTAAGCTTTCTTCTTGAAGTTGAAGTTTTTGCTCTTTTTTGGATAATTCATCAAATTTTTGATTGAATTCTTTTTGAATTTTGTGAGTTTTATCCTCGTATTTTTTTTTCACTTCAAGTTCGGCATTAAGGATTGAATTTTTGGCATCTTTTAAAATCAGTTCAGCTTCGTATTCTATAGCTTTTGCTTTCGCTTTTGCCTGCTCAACAAAAATTTCATATTTAGCATCATTGATTTTTTTTGCAACTAAATATCCTATTCCAAGACCGACTATAGCGGTTATAAGTGCGATAAGTGATTCTATCATATTTGTTGTCTTTCTTGTAGTATTTTTTATAAGGGTTGATATAAAATTCACCCGCAATATCATGCTCTTGGGTTAATTTTTTTTCACTTATAGCATTGATACTTTGAGCAAAAATTACAAGAGGTTTATAGTTTAAATTTTCAAAAAATCTATCATAAAAACCTTGCCCATGTCCTATTCTTTTTAATTCTCTATCTACTCCTATCACGGGTATGATAGCTATATCAATTTTAGTTTTCAAAAAGGAGTCCATGGGTTCTAATACCCCAAACCTTTTTTTAATAAAAGGCAATCTTAATTTTACAATTTTTAAACTTTTATCTTGCATAAATGGGACAAAAAGTTTATGATTTTTACTAAAAATATGTCTAAATTTGAGTAAATTTGGCTCATATCCTAAAGGAATGAAAATTAGAATATTTTTCGCTTTTGTTTTTTTAATCAAGTTAAAACATTCCTTAAACACTATGAAATCTTGCTTGAATTTAAGTTTTTTGTGTTGCGCGAGACGGTTTTTTTGCAAAGTCCTAAAAGATGTTTTTTGCATCGTGTGCCTTTTTAAAAATTATTATCTTAACTATGATATAATTTTAACATTTTTTACAAAGATACAAGGAAAATAATAGAATGAAAATTAAAAAAGTATTTACACTAGCTATACTCTTGAGTTTTTTTGTTGCTTGTAGCAATGATAAAGAAAAAGATCAAAGTGATATGAATGCAAGCGTTCAATCAAGCTTAAGTCAAAGTGAGAACTTGAGATTTAATCTCAATTTAATAGACGGAAATTCAATTTTTATAAAAAAAGATAATGAAAATTTAAATTTTGCTGATGGAGATAAAGCAACTTTGTTTGTGTTTTTTACTACTTGGTGTTCCCCTTGTATTGCAGAGATTCCGCATCTTAATAAGCTTCAAGAAAAATATGAAGAGCAGTTTAATATAGTGGGTGTTTTACTTGAAGATAAGAGTGATGAGGAGCTTAGAGCTTTTGCTCAAAAAAATCAGATTTTATATAAAATAGCCAATGGTGAAAATAATTATCTTTTAGCTAAAATTTTAGGCGGAGTTAATGGAATTCCTACTATGTTTTTATATGATAAAAACTCTCAGCTTATAAATCAATACTTAGGATTGATTCCAGAAGAAATGTTAGAAATTGATATACAAAAGGCGATACTTTAATGTTTGATTTTTTTAAAAAAGGACTTGCAAAAACCCTTGAAAGTATAGTGGGTGTTAAAGGTGAAAATAAAAAAATTACCAAAGATTTACTAGAGGAAATTTTACTTGAAGCAGATGTGGCGTATGAGATCGTAGAAGAAATCATTTATTATTTACCACCCAGTGATGAGGTTAAAAAAGAAGATTTAAAGCGTGTGATGGGTTCTTATTTTCTTTACGAAAATAAAGAATTCTTAGATGAAAAGCCTTTTGTGGAGCTTATTTTAGGGGTAAATGGCGCGGGTAAAACCACGAGTATAGCTAAGCTTGCTAATTTATACAAAAGCCAAGGTCAAAAAGTGATTTTAGGCGCTTGTGATACTTTTAGGGCAGGGGCGATAGAGCAGCTAAGACTTTGGTCTGAAAAAGTAGGGGTAGATATAGTTTTAACCCAACAAGGTCATGATCCTTCGGCGGTTGCTTTTGATACTATTAGCAAGGCTAGAGCTAAGGGTTTTGATAAGGTTATCATCGATACAGCGGGTCGTTTGCAAAATCAAAAAAATTTAGCCAATGAGCTAGAGAAAATCGTTAGAATTTCGGCTAAAGCTATGCCTCATGCCCCGCATAGAAAAATTTTAGTACTTGATGGTACTCAAGGCAATGCCGGCATTTTACAAGCTAAAGCTTTTAATGAACTTGTTCAGCTTGATGGAGTTATTATTACTAAACTTGATGGCACAGCAAAGGGTGGAGCGCTTTTTAGTATAGCGCGTGAATTAGAACTTCCTATTTTGTATATAGGGGTGGGTGAAAAAATGCAAGATTTGATAGAATTTAATGCACAAAATTTCTTAGACACACTTTTAGAGGGTGTTTTTGATTAATTTAATTGTTCAAGCCTTAAAAAATTTTCTAAAGATTCCTTAATCTTATCTAGCTTTAAATTTTTCGCTATAAATACCAATTGCGAAGGATGATTAAGCCTTGAAATTTTAGTATGCGTAGGATGATAAATCAGATGTCCTACTCCATTAATGTTGGTTAGATAAGATTCCTCTGTATTGATAAGTCCTTTTACTCTTAGAATTTTTGATCCGTGTTCATGTAAAAGCATGCTAAGCCAAATGCTAAAAATATTCCAATTTATAGCCTTGTCAAAAATAAGAGTTATAGAACTTATGTCATCTTTATGGCTTTTTATTTCTATATTTTTAATTTCTCTTTGAATTTTATGATGGCTAGAAAGCATATCGAAATTAAAATTTTCTTTGCTTATGATTTGTATATTAGGATATAAAGTGTTTATCTTTTCTTCCAAGCTTTGGGTATGGGGATTAAGATCTTTTTTTGTGAGTATTAAAAAATCAGAGCTTAATATTTGATTGCAAGCTTCTTCATTTTGTAAGTGATTAAGCCCTTCAAAAGCGTCAATACAAGTGATAATATTGGCTAATTCAAAATGGTTGGCTAAAAACACATCACTTTGAAAAGTAAAGATAATAGGTGCAGGATTTGCTAAGCCTGAGGTTTCTAGTATGACTCTTTGAGGTTTTTTACCTTTGTTTTCAAAATTGTCAAGCAATTCTTTAAATTTCTTTTGCAAATCTTCTCTTTTATTGCAGCAAGCACAACCTGCATTTAAAAATAAAGTTTGCTCCTCGATAAAATCTGTTTGTACGAGTTTATGATCTAAAGAAACTTCCCCTAGTTCGTTGATTACAAGAGCGATATCGTTAAGAGCTTGATTGGTTAATATTTCTTTTAAAAAGGTTGTTTTTCCACTTCCTAAAAAACCGGTAACAACATGAACGGGAATTTTAGCCATGCTTAGCTCTTAAAAAATGAAGTAGATTTTCATCTAATACATCAAATGATTTTTTTTCAAGCTCGCTAGCCTTAATCCACAAATCGCCTAAATCATTAACGATAATATCACGCCCTTTTTTATTGCTTAGTATGTATTTTGAATTTTGCCATTCTTTAAGTTTTAATCCATAAAATTCTAAAATTTCATTTAAAATTTTGACTTTTTTAAGTCTTATCCTTAATCTTTCTTTTTGTTCTTCACCTACGCTAAGTTCGTGTTTTTCTTCTTTAAAATTTAATTCACTCCAATGTAAAGTGCTTATCATTTCGCCACATAAAATACACATTTTTATCCTTTTGAATTCACAAGGCTAAAAGCCTTGCAAATTTATTTTTTTCTTGGAAAGCGTTTTGAAAAATCATCCGCCATATCGTTTAAATTTACCCATTTTACACCTTCGTATTTATTGATATGTTCAATAATTCTTTCATGCATGAGTAAAACTTGAGGTCTAGCGCTTACATCAGGATGTATAGTCATAGGAAAAATAGCATAATCCATTTCTCTATAAACCCAATCAAACTGATCTATCCACATTTGGCCTATATCTCTTGGAGAGACAAAACCAAAGCTATTTGGAGATTTTTTTATAAACATCATAGGAGGAAGATCGTCTAAATACCAATTTGCAGGAATTTCAATCAAATCTGTTTCTTGTCCGCGTACCAAAGGCTTCATCCATTCTTTGGCATCTTTACTATAATCAATTTTAGTCCATTTGTCTCCAACACGCACATAATAAGGTGTGAAGTCATTATGCATTAAAGAATGGTCGTATTTGATGCCGTGTTTAAGCAAGAGCTCATTGGTGATATTTGAAAATTCCCACCAAGGTGCCACATATCCACTTGGTTTTTTTCCGCTGATTTTTTCTATAAGTTCTATACTTTTAAGTAAAACATCTTCTTCTTGTTTAGCACTCATTGCAATAGGATTTTCATGTGAATATCCATGGGCACCTATTTCATGTCCTGCATCCACTATCATTTTCATTTGTTCAGGAAAGGTTTCTATGGAATGTCCTGGAGCAAACCAAGTTGCAGGAATATTATATTTTTTAAAGAGTTTTAAAAGCCTAGGGATACCCACTTCACCTGCAAAAAGACCTCTTGAAATATCATCAGGAGAATCCTCACCTCCATAGCTTCCTAGCCATCCTGCTACCGCATCAATATCCACGCCATAAGCAACTAGAATTTCTTTTGCCATTTTTACTCCTTTGTATTAAGATGGATGTTTGTTAATATTTCTTGATTTAATTTGAGATTTAAATCCTTAAGATAAGGTAAATTTTTTCTTTGAATTTGAACTTCTTCAAGATCAAGTTCAGCTATGATAAAACCTTCTTCTTCTAAGATCTCTTTTATAATTTCTCCTTTAGGATTGATAATTTTTGATTTTCCAGCAAAGGTTAAAGTTTCATTATTTATCTTAGAAATTTCACTTCCAGATCGGTTAGCAGCCAAGACAAAAACACCATTTTCTAAGGCTCTAGATCTACTTGCTAGATCCCAAACATAAGTTCTTGCTTTTCCAAAAGCTGAAGGAAAGCAAATGATTTCAGCTCCTTGAAGCGCTAAAAATCTAGATCCTTCGCTAAAGCCTATTTCATAACAAATTTGCAAACCTAATTTGAGTTTAAAATTTTCAAATTCTAGTTCAAAAATAGGATATTTATCTCCTCTTGTAAATCTTTCTTTTTCATTACCCCAAAGATAAATTTTTCTATAAACACCTAAAAGACCTTTGTGACTAATGATGTAAGCACTATCATAAAGTTGGGTATCTTTTTCTATAGAACATGCTACGATATAAGCTTGATAGTTTTTAGCTAATTTTTGTAATGCATCAAGATTAGGATGTGCTTGATGTAAATTTAAGCTAAATTTTTCATCTTGATCTTCCACACAATAAGCACTATCGTAAAGTTCAGGCAAAACTATCAGTCTAGCAAGCACCTTGCTCTAATGCAAGATGGACAAGCTTTAAGGCTTTATCGAGATTGTTTTGAACCTCGTAAGATTTTGGAGCAAATTGGATTAGGGCGACTTTTAGTAATTTTTGCATACTCTAGCCTTTTTTATTTTATTTATATTATAATCATATAAAACTTAATTTTATTTGACTTTTTGTTAAATTTTAATTTAATTTTTGTTATAATGTGAAAAATTATTGCAATAAATATTCTTTAAAGAAAGTATCATGGCTAAAAATAAAATTCTTTTTGAATGCCAAGCTTGCGGAAATCAGCAAAGCAAATGGCTTGGAAAATGTCCTGAGTGTGGTTCTTGGGATAGTTTTATAGAATTAAAATCTGAACAAATTAAAGTTTTAAAAGAAATCGCACAAGCAAGTACAAAAGCAAGCGAGGCTATCTGTATAGAAGATGTGGAGCTCGAGCATTTTTCAAGGTGTAGCACTGATGATGATGAGCTGGATTTGGTTTTAGGTGGAGGGCTTGTTGAGGGTTCTTTGGTGCTTATAGGTGGTAGCCCTGGGGTTGGCAAATCTACACTTTTACTAAAGATTGCTTCTAATTTGGCTAAAAAAAATAAAAAAGTTCTTTATGTAAGCGGAGAAGAAAGTAAGGCGCAAATCAAATTAAGAGCCGATCGTCTTGAGGCTAATACTCCTAATTTATTTTTACTTACAGAGCTTTGTCTTGAAAATATTTTAGAAGAATTGCATAAGAAAAATTATGAAATTCTTATCATCGACTCCATACAAACCTTATATTCAAACAAAATTGCTTCAGCAGCTGGAAGTATCACTCAAGTGCGCGAGATCACTTTTGAACTTATGCGAGTAAGCAAAACTTACAATATCAGCACTTTTATAATAGGACATATCACCAAAGAAGGAGCCATAGCAGGCCCTAGGGTTTTAGAGCATATGGTCGATGTGGTGCTTTATTTTGAAGGGGATGCAACTAAAGAAATCAGGCTTTTAAGGGGTTTTAAAAATCGCTTTGGTGGCACAAGCGAGGTGGGAATTTTTGAAATGACTCCTAAGGGTTTAATTAGTGCAAAAGATTTAGCCAATCGTTTTTTTACGCGAGGTAAAGCTACTTCAGGCAGTGCTTTAGGTGTTGTAATGGAGGGTTCTCGTGCTTTGGTTTTAGAGGTGCAAGCTCTAGTGTGCGAGAGTTCTTATCCTAAACGCAGTGCCACAGGCTATGAAAAAAATCGTCTTGATATGCTTTTGGCTTTACTTGAAAGAAAATTAGAAATTCCTCTTGGTCATTATGATGTTTTTGTAAATATTAGCGGTGGAGTAAGGGTAAATGAAACTGCGGCTGATTTGGCTGTGGTTGCGGCTATTATTTCTAGTTTTAAAAATCGCCCTTTGAGTAAGGATTGTGTTTTTATAGGGGAATTGAGTTTAAATGGAGAAATAAGAGAAGTTTTTAGTCTTGATACCCGTTTAAAAGAAGCTAAAATGCAAAAATTTAAAAATGCTATTATTCCATCTAAACCTTTAGAAGATGTAGGGCTTAAATGCTTTGTAGCCAAAGAGCTTGCCCAAGTTTTAGAATGGATGTGATATTGCTATAAAGCCTTATATTTTTTGTTTTAACATCAACAAATTTAGAGCTATTTTTTTATTAAATTAGGAGTGAATATTTTGTTAGTTTTCATTAAAATATAAGCAAGATGATAATATAATTAGAGTTTAAAAAATAGCGAGGAAATTATGAAAGATTTATTTTTATTCAGTTCTTTAC
The DNA here is from genome assembly GCF_017846595.1 of Campylobacter sp. JH23. Classification (NCBI taxonomy): domain Bacteria; kingdom Pseudomonadati; phylum Campylobacterota; class Epsilonproteobacteria; order Campylobacterales; family Campylobacteraceae; genus Campylobacter; species Campylobacter sp. JH23. Next base: position 128,560 of record NZ_JAEQBP010000004.1, read on the forward strand.
TTGACTCAAGTCATACTTTTTCTTATTTTTTTCATTTAGGTTTGGTAGCTTTGATTGCTGTCATTTGTGCTTCAATGGCTACTCGTTCTATGCAACTTGTTCCACGCGGTATGCAAAATTTAGGTGAAGCGTTTTTAGAGGGTGTTTTGTCAATGGGACGCGACACTATGGGAGATGAAAAAGGTGCGAGAAAATATCTTCCTCTTGTAGCAACCTTGGGAATTATAGTTTTCTTTAGTAATATCATCGGTATTATACCAGGCTTTCATGCTCCAACAGCAAGTTTAAATTTAACACTTTCTTTGGCTATTATTGTATTTGTTTATTATCATTTTGAAGGAATTCGTACTCAAGGTTTTATAAAATATTTTGCTCATTTTATGGGTCCTATTAAATTCCTTGCTCCTTTGATGTTTCCTATCGAAGTAGTATCTCACCTTTCTCGCGTTGTTTCTTTATCTTTTCGTCTTTTTGGAAATATCAAGGGTGATGATTTATTCTTAATGGTAATTTTGGCTCTTGTGCCTTATATTGCACCGCTTCCTGCATATGTTCTTTTAACTTTTATGGCATTTTTACAAGCATTCATTTTTATGATTTTGACTTATGTTTATCTAGCAGGTGCAACGATAGTTGAGGAAGGTCATTGATTTATATCTTAGAATTCTTCAAAGGTGCGTCCTTAGCTTTAATGCTTTTTGGCGCACTTTTTTTCTTTTTTAAATTTCATTCTTTTTTATATTTTTTCTTAGGACTTCTTCCGGGTTTGCTTTTATCTTTAGTTTTTGTTTGTCTTATAGAAAATTATGAATTAAAACTTAAAATCAATCAAGATAAAAGCAAGTAAGTTTTATTTTTAAGCGTGAAGTTCTTCTTTTAATAAATATTTTACGGCTTCATAAATTTTTATAGCTGCTTTGGATTTATTCATGGTATAAAGATGAATTCCATCCACCCCGCTAGTAATCAAATCTACAATTTGATCTATGGCATAAGCAATTCCAGCATCTTCTAAGGCTAAAGTATTGTTTTCGTATTTTTCTAAAATTTTGGCAAATTTAGGTGGAATTTTAGCTCCGCAAAGCTGTGAAATTTTTAATACTTGTCTTTTGTTTGTAATAGGCATAATGCCTGCATAAATAGGAATATTAATACCCGCTAAAGCACAATTTTGCTTAAAAGTGTAAAAATCTTCATTATCGTAGAAAAGTTGAGTGATGAGTTTGTCTGTGCCTGCATCAACTTTATTTTTAAGATGGTGTATATCTTCTATAAAATTTCGAGATTCGTTGTGTTTTTCAGGATAACAAGCCGCATAAATTTCAAATTCTCCTTGCTTTTGGATAAAAGAGATCAAATCACTTGCATAAGAAAAATCTTTACTTTTTTCCAAATCATTACATACATCCCCTCTTAAAGCAAGAATTTTATCAAGTTGTCTTTCTTTGCATTCTTGAAGTATGCTTATAATTTTTTCCTTACTAGAATGAATGCAAGGTAGGTGCACTATGCTAGGAATTTTATATTCTTCTTGAATTAAGCTTGCTGTTTCTAGGGTATTTTTTGAATTTATAGAGCCGCCAGCACCAAAAGTTACACTGATGAAGTTAGGACTTAATTGTCCTAAATCATCTAAAATTGCATTAAGATTCTTAATGTTTTCATCTCTTCTTGGTGGAAAAATTTCAAAAGAAAAGCTACACATAAAACCCCCTTATAATTTCTCTCTTATTTTTTGTGTGGCAATAACTAAATTTTTAAGAGCAGCTACAACTTCTTCATAACCCCTTGTTTTAAGTCCGCAGTCTGGATTGATCCAAATTTGCTCTTTAGGCAATTTGTTAAGAATTTTTTCTATGGTTGAGCTTATTTCTTCCACGCTAGGCACCCTAGGGCTATGTATATCATAAACTCCTGGTCCAACTTCAGTTTGAAAGTTAACAGCTTTTAGGGTATCTAAAAGATTGAGATTTGATCTTGAAGCTTCAAAAGATATTACATCTGCATCCATTGCATCAATTTCTTTTAAGATATCGCTAAATTCGCTATAACACATATGGGTATGAATTTGTGTTTTGGTTTTTACTCCGCTATGTACAAGATTGAAAGCAGGAATCGCCCAATCTAAATATTCACTATGCCAATCGCTTTTTCTTAAAGGCAGTTTTTCTCTTAGAGCCGCTTCATCAATTTGTATGATTTTAATGCCCGCATTTTCAAGATCTAAAACTTCATCTCTTAAAGCTAAAGCTATTTGCTCGGTGCTTTCTTTTAGGCTGATGTCTTCTCTTGGGAAAGACCAATTGAGTATAGTCACAGGACCTGTTAGCATACCTTTTACGATTTTTTTACTCAAGCTTTGAGCAAATTTAGACCATGCTAGAGTGATAGGTTTTGTGCGTGATACATCGCCCCAAATTACAGGTGGTTTTACGCATCTTGTTCCATAGCTTTGAACCCAGCCATTTTGAGTAAATAAAAAGCCTTTTAAATTTTCTCCAAAATATTCCACCATATCATTTCTTTCAAATTCCCCATGCACTAAAACATCAAGTCCTATTTCTTCTTGAATTTGGATACATTCTTTAATTTTTTGTTGATTGAATTCAGTATAGTTTTGCGCTGAAATTTTTTCTTGTTTAAAAGCAAGACGATTAGAGCGTACATCAGCACTTTGAGGAAATGATCCTATGGTTGTGGTTGGTAAAACAGGAAGTTCTAAAAATTCTTTTTGAATTTGGATACGCTCTTTAAATTCAGGCTTTCTTACAAAATCTTCTTTTTTTAGAGTTTGAAGTCTAGCTTTTACTTTTTCATCTAAACGATTAGGAATATTTTTAAAGAGTTCTTGATTGGCTTTAAAAAGAGGATTTTCTTCATTGCTATTTATGATAGCTTTTAAGTCTTGTAATTCTTTAAGTTTTTCTTTTGCAAAAGAGAAAAGTTTAAGATAACTTGAATCTAATTTAGTTTCAAATTCTGTGCTATAAGGAACGTGCAAGAGTGAACACGAGGTATTTATAACTATATTTTGAGTGTATTTTTGAAGTTCTTTGATAAGTTTTAAGCTTTTTGCGTAATCATTAGCATAGATATTTTTACCATTTACTATACCTGCAAAAAGTATTTTGTCGTTAGCAAAACCATGTTTTTGGATTAAATTTAAACTTTCTTTGCTTTCTACAAAATCAAGCCCCAAAGCATCAAAATCACTTTCTAGAAGTTTAGTATAAATATCTCTTAAATCTCCAAAATAGCTTTGAAGCAAGATTTTAACTTCTCCCTTGTGTTTTAAAAGTTCTTTGTAAAATTCTTCAAATAAAGCAATATCTTCTTGATTTAAATCATAAACTAAATAAGGTTCATCAAGTTCTAACCATGCTACCCCTAATGAATTAAGCTTTTTAAGAAGTTCAATGTATGCTTGTAAAAGCTTGTCTTTAGCGAGTTGTTTAGTATTTTCATCTTTAAAGGCTATGAGTTTAAAGAGGGTAAAAATTCCCACTAAAACAGGTTTTGTTTCTATGCCAAGCTCTTTTGCTTCAAGGTATTCTTTAAAAATTTTATCTCCACTTAAAGCTATAATACTTGCATCATCACACTCAGGTACTAAATAATGATAGTTTGTATTAAACCATTTTTTCATTGCTAGAGCTATGGTATCTCCATTTTTTCCTTGATAACCACGACTTTGTGCAAAATACTCATCTAAAGGATCTAAATTTAAATCTTTATAGCGTTTTGGAGTGATATTAAAAAGCACAGCCGCATCTAGTACATTATCATACAACGAAAAATCATTGCTAGGAATGAAATCAATCCCCGCATTTTGGATATCTTTCCAATGTCTAGCTCTTAAATTTTTAGCAGTTTCTAAAAGCTCTTCTTTAGAACTTTGAGCTTTAAAATATTTTTCAATAGCAAATTTTAATTCCCTATTTGCACCTATTCTTGGGTAAGAAATGATTGAATTTTTCATATTGTTCTCCTTTGTTGTTAAATTAAAAAGTAGGGATTAAAGCACCCTGATATTTTTCTTCTATAAAATTTTTAACTTCATCACTTTGTAAAGCTTTGACTAAGGCTTTGATTTTATCAAGCTCTTCATTTCCTGCTTTAACGGCGATGATATTGCCATATTCGCTATATTTATTTTCTGTATAAAGCCCGTCTTTTATAGGATTTAAGCCCGATAAAATTGCAAAATTACTATTGATAAGAGAGTAATCTACATCATCTAAACTTCTTGTAAGTTGGGCATCTTTTAATTCTACAAATTTAAGATTTTTAGGATTTTTTACGATATCCAAAGGCGTAACAAGTTCGCTATCTTTAATCTCGATTAATCCCGCACTTGCTACTATGCGTAAAGCACGACTTTCATTTGTAGGATTGTTAGGTATTGATATACTTGCCCCTGTTTTAGGTTGAAATTCTTTATGTTTTTTAGAATATACCGCCATAGGTTCGATATGAATACTAGCAACTTTTACAAGATGAGTGCCTTGTCTTTGATTAAATTCTTTCAAATAAGGTTCATGCTGAAAATAATTTGCATCAAGTTCGCCATTTTCCACCATAATATTAGGAATCACCCCATCATTAAATTCGTAAATTTTTAAATCATAACCTTGCTTTTGAAGAGTAGGTTTGATAAACTTTAAAATGTCTGCATGTGGGACAACTGAAGAACCTACTTTAAGTTCTTCATTAGCCCAGGCAAAGCCTGTAAAAAGAGTTGCTATGCAAAAAGCTTTTGCAAATATAGTCATTATTCCCTCCTTTTTATGCGAAACTGAATTTTTCTATTAAATCGCTGTGATAAATGCGTGCTACATCAGGATGTGAGCGTATCATTCTTTTAAAATAGTTGCTAGCAACATTTCTTAAAAGTGGATTTTTTGGATCTGTATCCACGCCCTTGCTTTCTTGGACAAGTTCAGGATTTAATGGAAAAATAGGAATATCTTTATCAAGCTGCACTCCAAGGAAATAAGCTATACTAAAGCGTTCTTTAGGGCTTAAATTTACTCGGTGTATAGTAGCTTTTAGATAACCATTAGTGGCTAATTCTAAAAATTCTCCTATATTAACCACAACACTACCTTCAAGTGGAGGAACACTAATCCATTGATCGTCTATGAAAGCCTCAAGTCCGTTTTGCTCTTCTTGAAAAACAAAGGTAATAAGTCCACCATCTTTGTGTGGTCCTACTCCTCGAGAGGCATCTTTGGAGCTTTTTGGATAGTGTATGATTTTACAATGTTCATAAGAATTTTCACCATAGAGTTTACCAAAGGCATCGCTAGGCAGATCAAGAGCTTCGGCAAATGCTTGTAAAATTTTTAAACAAGCGTTTCTTGTTTGTTCGTGCCAAGCTAAAAATATTTCTTTAAGTTCAGGAATTTCATCAGGCCATAAATTTGGACCTTCTAATCTTTGCCATAGGGGCGAATTTAAATCCCATTTTAAAGCTTTTCTTTCTGTGCCTATGTCAATTTGTTCTCTATAATCTTTTTCTCCAGCAGTATATTCAAAGCCTTCGCTTGTATAACCTCTAAATTGAGGCGAATGCACCATGGAAATAAGTTCTTTAGAGCTTCTAGGAAGATTGAAAAAATCTTTACTAAGTTTAAATAATTTTTCATTTAAATTTTTATCGATACCGTGATTGATAAGATAAAAAAAACCTACATTTGAAGTAACTTCTCTTAGATTTTTAAGAAAGGCACTTTTGTCTTTTTCATAAATCTTTAAATCAAGTACAGGTAAATTCATTTTCTCTCCTTAAAATTATATTTAAGGATAAGAAGATATCTTAATGTTTAGATTTTGTTTCGTAAGATTTAACTAAAAATTAGGATTTTAAGTTGTGTTTTGAAAAAAATAAACTTTTTGACTTTTCTACACATTATATCTCCTTATCCACCTTTTGGGCCTTTGGAAACATAATGTTAAAGCCAAAGGACGCACTAGATATTACACATCTGGCACATCAGTTTCATTTTTTCTCCTTAGAAAGTTAAATTCTGCACATTGTATAAAAAAATATATTAAAAAAAGCTTAGTCCTTAGAAATTTAAGGACTAATTTTTAGATATTTTCAAGTTTTAATTCTTCGTTGTTCATTATGCCTATGGTAGAATTTAAAACTTTTTGTGCAATTTCTTTTGCTTCATCCAAAGAATGCATAGCACAAGTTCCACATTGATAGATATTGAGTTCAGGAATTTGACTTTGATCGCTCACATTTAAAATATCTTTCATTGAGGCTTCCCAAGCTTTAGCAACACTTTTTTCATCAGGTGTGCCAATTAAACTCATATAAAAACCTGTGCGACATCCCATAGGCGAAATGTCGATGATTTCAACCAAATCCGAATTTAAATGATCTCTCATAAAACCTGCAAATAAGTGTTCTAGTGTATGCGTACCTTTTTCACTCATGATGTCTTTATTGGGTATGCAAAAACGCAAGTCAAATACGCTAATATCATCGCCTTTTGGTGTCTTCATTGTTTTAGCTAAACGCACAGCGGGTGCTGGCATTTTGGTATGATCTACTTTAAAACTATCAAGTAATGGCATTTTAACTCCTTTGTATATAAATTATTTTATAGATTATAACATTTAAAAATAATATTTAAAGCCTTTCTAAAAGAAAAAAGGATAAAATAAAGCATTAAAATTCAAGGAAAATCAATGTTTGAAGTAGTTATAGGACTTGAAGTACATACTCAACTAAACACCAAAACAAAAATATTTTGCTCATGCGCAACTTCTTTTGGAGAAGCTCCAAATACAAATGTTTGTCCCACTTGTTTGGCTTTACCGGGTGCTTTACCTGTTTTAAATGAAGAAGCGGTAAAAAAGGCCATCGCTTTTGGGAAAGCGGTAAATGCTACTATAAACAAAAAAAGTGTTTTTAATAGAAAAAATTATTTTTATCCAGATTTGCCCAAAGCTTATCAAATTTCACAATTTGATATTCCTATAGTAGAAAAAGGTGAGCTTTTTATCAATATAAATGGCGAAAATAAACGCATAGGTATTACAAGAGCGCATTTAGAAGAAGATGCGGGTAAAAATATCCACGAAAATAATTATTCTAAAGTAGATTTAAACCGCGCAGGAACTCCTTTGCTTGAAATTGTAAGCGAACCTGAACTTAGAAGCAGTGATGAAGCAGTGGCGTATCTTAAAAAACTTCATTCTATCATACGTTTTTTAGATATTTCTGATGCAAATATGCAAGAGGGAAGTTTTAGATGTGATGCTAATGTAAGTATAAGACCAAAGGGCGATACTAAGCTTTACACTAGAGTAGAGATTAAAAATCTTAATTCTTTCCGTTTTATCCAAAAAGCTATAGAATATGAGGTAAAAAGACAAAGTGAGGCTTGGGAAGATGGAACTTACGAACAAGAAGTAGTTCAAGAAACCAGACTTTTTGATACAACAAATTTAGTTACAAGAAGTATGCGTGGTAAAGAAGAAGCGGCAGAATATCGCTATTTTCCAGATCCTGATTTGTTGCCTGTTTTATTAAAAGATGAGTTTTTGGATATTAAAATCCCTGAACTTCCTGATGAGAAGAAAGCACGCTTTATAGACGAGCTTGGTATAAAAGAAAGTGATGCTGAGGTTTTAATCAGTTCTTTAGAAATGAGTCGTTTTTTTGAAAGTTTGATTGCTTTAAATTTAAATCCTAAGCTTTGTGTAAATTGGTTAAATACTGAACTTATGGGACTTTTAAAAGGGGAATTAACGATAGAAAATTCCCCAGTAGATGCGATCAAACTTGGTACCTTAATCAAACGCATAGAAGAGGGTGTGATCAGTGCAAAAGCAGCAAAGGATGTTTTAGCTCATGTTTTTGAAAATCCAGATATGGATATTGATGAAACGATTGAAAAGTTAGGGCTTAAGCAGGTTAGCGATGATTCAGCTATCGAAGCAGTAATTGAGCAAATTTTAAATGCCAATGCTGATAAGGTTGCAGAGTATAAAAGCGGGAAGGATAAGCTCTTTGGTTTCTTTGTAGGGCAGACTATGAAAGAAGGTAAGGGAGCCTTTAATCCTAACAAAGTCAATGAAATTTTAAAAGCAAAGTTGGGCTGATGAGCAAAATTGCAATCATCGGCGCAGGAAAATGGGGCAGTGCTTTATACAGTGCTTTAAGTATTAATAATACTTGTTTTATGACTTCTCGCACACAGCGAGATTTGCCTTATTTTGTGAGTTTAGAGCAGGCTTTGAATTGTGAATATTTGGTTTTTGCTTTAAGCTCTCAAGGAATTTATTCTTGGCTTAAACAAAATTTTGTTAACAAGGGTCAAAAAATTCTTATCGCTTCTAAGGGTATAGATACTTCAACTTGTAAGTTTTTAGATGAAATTTTTAGCGAATTTATAGATAGAGATAAGCTATGTGTTTTAAGCGGTCCTTCTTTTGCAGCCGAAGTAATGCAAAATCTTCCTTGTGCTTTAGTTGTAAGTGGGATAAAAGAAGAATTATGTAAAAAATTTGCAAGTTTTTTTCCAGATTTTATTAAAGTATATACAGATGATGATGTGCGCGGTGCTGAAATTTGTGGCGCTTATAAAAATGTTTTAGCCATTGCTAGCGGTATAAGCGATGGTTTAGGACTTGGAAATAATGCAAGGGCTTCTTTGATTTCTAGAGGTCTTATTGAAATGCATCGTTTTGGTAAATTTTTTGGAGCTAAGGAAGAAACTTTCTTGGGGCTTGGGGGCGCAGGAGATTTATTTTTAACTGCAACTAGTGTACTGTCAAGAAATTATCGCGTGGGTTTGGCTTTGGCAAAAGAAAAAAAACTCGATGATATTTTACAGGAATTAGGTGAGGTGGCAGAGGGGGTAAAAACAGCCTATGCTATAGCAAAGATTTCAAAAGATAAAGCAATTTATACACCTATTGTAAATGAAATAGTACAGATCTTGCAAGGAAAAAATGTTAAACAAGCAGTACAAAATTTATTAAAAACAAAGGATAATTAGGAGTTTCAATGCTGATTAAAAATGCTAAAATTTATGGTGAAAATTTACAAGATCTTTTAATTAAAGATGGAAAGATAGTAAAAATAGGCGCAAATTTAGACGATAATGATGAAGTATTAGATGCTCAAGGAATGACTTTATTGCCATCCTTTGTAGATTTATGTGTAAATTTAAAAAATGATAAATTCTCCCTAAGCAATCTAGAACTTTTAGAAAAGGAGTGTTTAAGAGGAGGGGTTGGTGCTATAATCTTGCGTGATTGCATGGATTTTGATGAAGAAAGCTTTTCGCTTTTTTTGCAGAATTTAAAAACTAGAAAGATTCAAATTTTTCCAAGTATTTGTGCTTTAGACAAACAAGGCAAGCTTAAGAATTTAGCTACGCTTTTTAACAAAGGTGCACATGCTCTAGAACTTAAGAGTTCGAGTAATGCAAATATTTTGCGTGTAGGTATGCAATATGCTTTAATGAAAGAAAAAAGTATTTTTGTAAAATGTCATGATGAGAATTTTGATGATAATGGCGTGATGAATGATTGTGAGACAGGTTTTGAATTAGGTCTTGCAGGCATGAGCGCAGTAGCTGAAAGTAGTGAAGTAGCAAAGATTCAAGAAATAGCTAAATTTTATGGTGTTAAAGTGATTTTTGATCTGCTCAGTCTTAAGCGTTCTATAGAGCTTTTAGAGGATGAAAATTTAAAACTTATCAGCATACATCATTTAATCAAAGATGATAGTGCATGTGCTGGATTTAATACAGCAGCAAAACTCAATCCACCTTTAAGAAGCAAAGAAGATAAAGAAAGTTTGAAACAAGCTTTAAAACAAGGAAAGATAGACTTCTTAAGTTCTTTACATAGCGCAAAGTCTATTTCTTTAAAAGATCTAGCTTTTGATGAGGCGGCTTTTGGCATTCATAGTGTATGTGAATTTATGAGCCTTTGTTATACTTTTCTTATCAAAGAAGATCTTCTAACTTGGCAAAATCTTTGCAAAGCAACAAGCCAAAATCCAAGTGAATTTTTAGGTTTAAATAGTGGAATTATAGAAGTTGGTAAGGAAGCAAATTTGGTTCTTTTTGATCAAAATGAAGAAATTTCTGCTCCAAAAAGCTCACTTTATGCAAATGACAAACTTTTTGGAAAGGTTAAATTACATCTTGTAAAGGGTGAAAAAATAATTTTAAATTAAGCTTAAAGTCCTAAGCTTAATTTAAATCCTAGGAATACAAGTGCTGCCATTATCCCAGCGGCTGGCAAAGTAATAATCCAAGCTAAACCTATAGGTTTCATCATCATCCAATTTGCATTTTTATTATATACCCCTATACCCAAAACTGCACCGATTAAAATATGTGTTGAGCTTACTGGAATTCCAAATTGAGTTGCTAAAAGTATGACTATACTTGCTCCAAGTTCTGCACTAAATCCTGTGGTAGGGCGTATAGAAGCTAGCTTAGAACCCACAGTGGTAATTACTTCTTTTCCTAAAAACCAAAGTCCTATAACCAAAGCGACTCCAAACATAGCTAGAGCAGCAAAAGGTACGGGAGAATTTGCATTGATAGTACCGTTTTTAAGAACATCTAAAATCGCAGCAAAAGGGCCAATAGCATTAGCTATATCATTAGCCCCATGAGAGAAAGCAAAACTAGAAGCGGTAAAAATTTGAAACCAAGCAAAAAGTCTATCGGTCGTTTTGTTTAATTCGGTTTTTTTAACAATCTTTACTATGGCAAAGGTTACAACATAGCTTATGGTTCCTACAATTCCTATAATCCAAAAATTTTGCAAAATATCTAAAGTGCTAACATTATTTAAACCTTTAAATAAAAACATAGCAGCAATTATAGCAGCTCCAATGCAAGCGATAATAGGCATATGTGTTTTTAAAACAGAATAAATATCTATATTTTTTTCTTTTTCTTTAAATTCTTTGATTTGATTTTTATAGAAGCTATTTTCTTGTCCTTCATCCTCTAAGGCTATGGCTGAGAGTTCTTTGATTTGCTCTTCCATACTTTTGGTTTTAAGATTTAAAAAATAATTTTCTTTAAATTTCTTTCTTTCTTTTTTTAAATTTTTTAATTCTTCGCCAAGTTTCTCTGAGGGTTTGAGTATTTTTTTATCTATATAAGAGTAGATGATATAAGCTACAAGTCCTCCTAAAAGAGGTGAAATCACCCAAGATACAGCAATCCTTACTATTTCGCTCCATTTAACCATGGATAAGGTTTGTGATCCATCAAATTTTAAAAGCCCCATCATGATACTAGCTCCAACTATACCACCAATGATACTATGTGTAGTAGATACAGGCAAGCCTTTTTTTGTGGCGATAAAAATCCAAACACCCGAGCTTAAAAGAGCGGCTAGCATGATAGCAACAAAAAGCATAGGATCAAATTGTTCAGGAAATATAACTATTCCACTGCGTATAGTTTTGGTTACTTCAGCCCCTGCAAAAATAGCACCGCTGAGTTCAAAAACAGCTGCTATGATCAAAGCTTGTTTTATGGTTACGGTTTTAGCTCCCACACTAGTACCAAAAGAATTTGCTACATCATTTCCGCCTATGTTAAATGCCATAAATATGCCAAAAATGGAAGCGAGTATAAAGAGTATGAGTTGGTGCTGGGAGATATAGCCAAATCCCCAAATGATAAATGCGATTACGCTAATGGTAAAGATGATAAATGCGATAAGATTATCTTTTTGCATAAAGTTAAGCCTTTTTTAACTTTAATTATACCCTTATAATCCTGAATTTGCAAATTTTAGAGCTCTTATTCTCTGTAGCTAATTTTTATTTATTTTAATTTTCTATAATGAAAAATAAATAAATTATAATTTTAGGAAAAGTGATGAAAAGTATTTTATATATGCTTATACTTTTTTTCTCTTTGCTAAATGCCGATGAGTTAGATAATGCCTTAAAAAATAATCAAAATAAATGGCAAAAATTTAATTATCAAGCTACCCAAAAAGCACCGACAATAAAGGAAGAAAATATTGATTTTAAAAGTGCTTTAAATGGTATATTATCTAATGTATTAGAAAATAAAAATGGTATTGATAAAACGGATGGAAATTTAGATTTTCAAAATGAAAATGTGCAAATTAAAAATTTAAACTCGCTTTATGAGGGGGAGAATAATTCTTTGCTTTTTCAAAAAGAATTTTATGCTACACAAGATAGTTATAATTATTCAGGTGGTTTAATCAATCGTTATGAGAAAGATGATTTTTTATTGGGTATAAATGGCTTTATTGATGGGCAAAAAGAGCAAAAAGAAAGTAAAAGCTTTGGAGCTGAATTGGGTTATTATCAATTTGTAAAAGCTTATAGTAATTATTATGTTCCAAATGAAGCAGATGAAAATTTGCAGTTTGGAGTAAGTTTTACTATACCATCTTATAGTGCTTTTATCTTTGATATCAGCAAGGATAGTGAGAAGATAAATTATCAAGTGTCGTATTCGCCCTATAGTGTTTTGAGTTTAAAAATATTACGCCGTGATTTTAGTGCAAATGAAGCTATTGACGATACTGTTTTGCAGGTGGGTTTTAGTTTCAATTTTAATGAGAGCTTTGTGAAGCAACTTAGAAAAAAGGATAATGCCTTGCAAGAAGTTAATCGTTATGACTTCTTGCAAAGGGTGCGTTAATGCATACCAGCATTGTGGAATTTTTCTGGATTATCTAGAGCGTAGCGGAATTTTCCCCAGTCAATTTGCTTATCCCATATTGCTACGATTAAAGCTGCAACTGAATTTCCACAAAGATTTCCAACCGCTCTCATTTCTGACATAAATTTATCAACCCCTAAAAGAACTCCTATCGCAGCTACAGGTAAAACTTGTGCTAAAGTTGCATTTGCTTCAGAAATTTCCATATTGCCTAAAGCGGCTAGAGTACTTCCAAGAACAATAAATCCTGATCCTGTAACACCTACTGCACCTTTTGAAGCTATCATCAAGACTATTAGAATACTTATTTCATGAGCTAAGCTTAAATTTACATTGAAAGCTTGAGCTAAGAAAATCAAACTCATAGCTAGGTATATATTGGTACAATCAAGATTAAAACTATAACCTGTTGGTAAAACAAGTCCGACAGTGGCCTTAGAAAGACCTGCTTTTTCAAGTTTTCTCATCAAAGGAGCAAGAGCGGATTCGCTAGAGCTTGTTGCAAATACTATAAGTACTTCTCTAGAAATAAAGCGCATAAATTTAAATATATTGACTTTTGCAAAATAACAAATTAAACCTAAAATTCCAAAAATAAAAATAAGACATGATACAAGCATAACTAGTAATAAATATGCAAGATTAATTAAAGAGCCTAAACCGTATTGGGCTATAAGTACCGCCATAGCCGAAAAAGCAGCAACTGGACTAAAATACATGATAACTTGTAAAATTTTAAAGACAAAGTTTTGAATTACTTCAAGAACTCTTTGAATAGCTTGTCTATCTTCTATTCTCATTAAAGAAATAATAAGAGCTGTAATGATAGCAATAACTAAAACTTGCATAGTTTTGCCCTCGGTAAAAGGAGTTATGATATCCCTTGGCATAGCATCTTGTAAAATATGCATGATCTCTGAACTTGCACTTACTTCAGTTGTTTGAGAAATGTATTTTTGCACGCTTGTAGTATCAAGTTGTTTTGGATCAAGATTCATCCCGTGACCAGGTTGCATTATGTTTGCCATAAAAATACCTAAAGCAAGCGCTAAGGTACTTACAACTTCAAAATAAATAACTGCTTTAGCACCTATACTTCCAACTTTTTTAAGGCTTTCAAGGCTAATGATACCTAAAACTAGGGTAACAAAAATAATAGGACCAATAAGAACTTTTAAAGCGCTTATAAAATAATCAACTCCAGGTTTACTCGCTATAGCCATTTCTTTATTTACATAGCCAAGCACAATGCCTGCAACAATACCTACAATAACCCAAAAACCCAAACTTTTAAACATGCGTTTATATAATGGAGGTTTTCTTTCTGCAAAGGTTTGACTTAAAGTTTCCAAAATAACTCCTTATAATTCCACTTTTAGAGATTAAGTTAATTCTAAAAGTTTAGCAAAAAATAAATAGAACATAGTTTAAATAATTAAAACAAGTTTTTAGTAAAATCAATTTTTTTAATCGTGTTACTAAATTTCTCAATTATTATGATTTTATTTATCTCATTAAATATCATAATTAATTTATTTATTTTTTATTATAAATAAATTATAATAATTTGAAATTATATTTAAAATTTTAAGGAATTAAAATTAAACTATGGAAGAAATATTCTTAGCAAAAGATGCTCTTATCACATCCAAGACTGATCTTAAGGGAAATATCATTTATGCCAATAATGACTTTTTAAAATACGCAGGTTATAAAGTTGATGAACTTTTGTATAAATCTCATAATATAGTAAGACATGAAGATATGCCACGCACTGTATTTAAATGTCTTTGGGATTATATTCAAAAAGGAGATGAAATTTTTGCATTTGTGAAAAATAAAGCCAAAGATGGTAATTTTTACTGGGTTTTTGCAAATGTAAGTGCTTCATTTGATGCTAATGGAAATATCATCAATTATTATTCTGTTCGTCGTGCACCCAATAGAAAATCTATTTCTATAATTGAAGAAGTTTATAAAATTTTACTTGAAAAAGAGAAAAAATCAGGTATTAATGCTGGAGTTTCAGCTTTAATGGATATTGTAAGTTCTTATAAAATGACTTACAATGAGCTTATTTTTAACTTACAAGAAAATAATTAAAATAAGATATATCTAATCTTTATTATTATATAATCTTCTACTAAAAATTAAATCAGTGCATCGTTAAAGTATTGTTTTGATTTATGATTTCAAAAAATTTTCAATAAAAGGGGTAAATTTATGGTGAAAAATGGATTATTATTAACTATTTTTCTAAGCATTATTGGTATTTTAGGTGCTATTTTTTTTCATATTTATGTTGGAGTGATAATTTTTATTTTAATCGCTGTTTTAATGATTTATTTGTTTAGACAACACAAAGATGAGCAAATAATGATAGATAAACTTTTGGTTCTTTGTAGAGAGTTAAAAGAGGGTAATTTCGACAATAGAATCATCTATGTAAAAACAAAAAGCAAAAAATTAGCCGAAATAGCAGATAATCTTAACAATACTATTGATGGGCTAGAAGCTTACTTAAGGGAAATTAATACGTCTATTTCTTGTTCTCAAAAAGGTGAATTTTATCGCAAGGCTTTACCTGAAGGTTTAAAAGGAATTTTTGCTCATAATATCGAATTTATAAATAAAGCTTTAGCAAACATAGAAGTGACAGCAAGATCTACTTTTAAAAATGCTTTATCAAGAACTTTAATGGATTTAAGCCTTGGAAATCAAAATAAAGATATGTCTCAAATTTCTAGCTCATTAAATCAAGATATTAGTATGATGAAAAATGTATATGATACAGTTGATGCCATTTCTCATACAGCTACAGAAAATGGCTCAGAAGTGGATTCTTTACAAAGTGCTATGGGTTCTTTAATGGATGTTGTAAATTCAAGCAAGGAAACAGTGCAAACTTTTGTGGCTAATTCTCAAAATATCACTTCAGTGGTTGAAGTAATACGTGATATAGCTGATCAAACCAATCTTCTAGCTTTAAATGCTGCTATTGAAGCTGCGCGTGCAGGAGAGCATGGTAGAGGATTTGCTGTTGTGGCTGATGAGGTTAGAAAATTAGCAGAAAGGACTCAAAGATCTACAAGTGAAATTTCTATTGCAATTCAGACTATGCAACAAGATTTTGTAAATATCCAAAGTGGCAGTGAGCAAGTTTTTAACATTGTTAGTGAATCTGAAGAAAGAATTAATAAATTTTCTCAAGCTTTTAAACGTCTAGAAGAAAATAGTAGTGCTCTTGGTGTTAATTTTGGATCCTTTGCAAAGAGATTGATTTTATCTGTGGTTAAAATCGATCATATTCTTTATAAATCAAATATATATTTAAATTTAAATGGGGCTCAAAATTTCAATCTTGAAAGTGTAGATCCAATTTCTAATCTTTGTCAAGATGAGAGAGCTCAAGGTGTTATTAATGAGCTTAGTTCTGAAACTGAGTTAAATTTAGCTAAAGAATTTATAAAAGATAACGCTAAAAAAGCAATAGAAGAATCAAGTCAAGATTATATCGATCAAAAAGCTTATGATGCGATTGTAAATGATATTAAATCACTAGAGCAAAGAAGTGCTGAAATCTTAGCAAAATTAAAAATATAAATTAAGAGGGTGGGAAAATGTCAAGAGAAATTTTTTTGCAAGAAGATAGTTTAATTACTTCTAAAACAGATTTAAAAGGTAGAATAGTTTATGCAAATGATGATTTTTTAAAATATGCAGGTTATACCATGGGTGAAGTTTTAAATAAACCTCATAACATAGTAAGACATGAAGAGATGCCAAAAACTGTTTTTAAATATTTATGGGATTATATGAGAGAGGGTAAGGAAATTTTTGCTTACGTAAAAAACAAAACCAAAGATAATAATTATTATTGGGTTTTTGCAAATGTAACTCCATCAATAGATATTAATAATAATATCATAGGCTATTATTCCGTTCGTCGTATGCCAAATAAAAGCGCTATTTCTACGATAGAAAGCCTTTATAGTGATCTTCTAAGAGTAGAACAACAACAAGGTTTAAATAAGGGTGTTGAGATGCTTAAAAATTTTTGCAAAGATGCAGATAAAACTTATAATGAGTTAATTTTCTCTCTTCAAGAAACTAGATAATTTTTTGTTAGACTTAAAACGAGTTTGTTTTAAGTCTAAGTATTATATAATCTTTCTTTTAATAATTCACATTTTTAAGGCAAAATATGTTTGATGTCATTGTTATAGGTGGCGGACATGCGGGTGTTGAAGCAAGTGCTGCTGCTGCTAGAATGGGTAAAAAAACCTTACTTTTAACTACATTGATTGAGCAAATAGGAGCAGCAAGTTGTAATCCGGCTATAGGAGGGCTTGCAAAAGGACATTTGGTAAAAGAACTTGATGCCATGGGTGGTCTTATGGGTGAAATCACCGATGAAGCAGGGATACAATTTCGCATTTTAAATGAAAGTAAGGGTGTTGCGGTGCGAGGAAGTAGGGCGCAAATTGATATGGATAAATATCGTATCGTTGCACGCAATAAGCTTTTAAAGCTTAAGAATTTAGAAATTTCTCAAGAGCAAGTATGCGAATTGATTTATGAAAATGGTAGCGTTGTAGGGGTTAAAACCAATCTTCAAAATACTTATGAAGCGAAGAAAGTGATCTTAACTACAGGGACTTTTTTAAACGGACTTATCCATGTGGGGGAAAATAAACTTACAGCGGGTAGGGTAGGGGAGCTTGCCTCTGTGAATTTGGGTCAGAATTTATTAAGTACTAGCTTAAAAATGGGTAGACTAAAAACAGGGACTTGCCCAAGAGTGGATGCTAAGAGTATTGATTTTGATGTATTAGAAATTCAATACGGCGATCAAAACCCTAAAGCTTTTAGCTTTAGAACAAAAAATTTTAATCCTATACAACTTCCTTGTTATATCGCACGCACTAATACAACTACACATGAGATTATTAAGAATAATTTTTATCGTGCTCCACTTTTTACGGGACAGATTGAAGGTGTGGGGCCAAGATATTGTCCTTCTATAGAAGATAAAATCAATCGTTTTAGCGACAAAGAAAGTCATCATCTTTTTATAGAGCCTCAAACTATCGATGCGACGGAGTATTATATTAACGGTTTTTCTACTTCTTTACCTTATGAAGTACAAACTCAAATGTTACGCTCAGTAAAAGGTTTTGAAGAGGCTAAAATTACACGCTTTGGCTATGCTATAGAATATGATTATATAGAACCAACGGAGCTTTATCATACTCTAGAAACAAAAAAAATTAAAAATCTTTATTGCGCAGGACAAATTAATGGCACTACAGGATATGAAGAAGCAGCGGCTCAAGGTTTTATGGCAGGAGTGAATGCTGTTTTAGCTTTGGATAATAAAGAACCTTTTATTTTGCGTAGAGATGAAGCTTATATCGGTGTTTTGATTGATGATTTAGTCATTAAAGGCACAAAAGAGCCTTATAGAATGTTTACTTCAAGGGCTGAATTTAGACTGCTTTTAAGAGAAGAAAATGCCATCGTAAGACTTGGAAAGTATGGTAAAGAGTTGGGTCTTTTAGAAGATGAGTCTTATCAGTTTATAGAAAATATTCGTTTAAATACTCAAAAAGGACTTGAATTACTTCTTGAAAAAGAATTTACTCCAAATACTGAAAATAATGCCTTTCTAGCGAGTATAGGAGAGGAAAAAATCACTTCCATAGTCAATTTGCAAAAAATTGTCGCAAGATCGAGTTTTGATATAGAAAAGCTAAAAAAATTAAATACGATTTTTGAGAATATGGATGAGTATTCTTTAAGAGAAATTTTAAATGAGGCTAAATATTATCATTATATCGCTATGCAAAAATCACAAGTTGAAAAAATGAAAAATTTAATTGATATGAAAATTCCAAGTGATTTTGATTTTACAAGTGTGAGTGGATTGAGTAATGAGGTTGTAGAAAAACTTCAAAAACATAAGCCTTTAACGCTTTTTGCAGCGAGTGAGATCAGTGGGATTACCCCTGCGGCTTTAGATATTTTACAAATTTATATAAAAATGCAAAAGAAAAAATCTTAATGCTTGCCAGTGTAATTTTTATAATTACCTTGATTTTACTTTTTTGGCGTCCGTGGAATTTGCCTTTATGGTTGATTGCTATTTTTGGGGCTTTGTTTGCATTTATTTTTAAGCTGGTTAATTTAGAGGATGCTTCTTTTGTTTTTGATCTTGTTTGGGATAGCTCCTTAACACTTGTGGGCTTGATTATACTTTCCTTTAGCTTGGAAGTGTTAGGGTTTTTTAGCTTTATAGCTATAAGAATTTTGCGCCTTTCAAAACTTAAAAATTCTCATGCAATTCACACTAAAAAATTAATGCTTTTTATGCTCGCTTTTGTTTTTTGTCTTTCGGCTTTATTTGGAAATGATGGAGCTATTTTAATCATTACGCCTATTGTACTTGCGCTTTTTTCAACTCTTAAAAATTATAAAGAAAGCGCTATCTTAAGTGCATTTTTACTCAGTGTTTCTTTTTTGTGCGATGCAAGTTCAAATGCTTTAATTATCTCAAATTTGACAAATATTATTACAGCTAATTATTTTAATCTTGATTTTTTAGAATTCGCTAAGACTATGTTTTTGCCTAATTTATTTGTGCTATTGTCTACTATTATAATGGTATTTTTGATTTTTGCAAAAATATTACCTAAGGGGCTTGAAATCAATATTTCATCAAATGATTGTATTTCGGTAAAGCTTTTTATTTTTTGTGTTATTTATTTAATATTTTTTGTATCAAGTTTTTTTATAGGAGAAATTTATAACTTAAATGCTAGTTTTTTTGCTGTAAGCGGCGCTTTACTCTTTTGGTTTTTTGTTTGTTTTTTAAAAAAAAGAGAGGCATTGAAAATTATCAAAAATGTACCTTGGGGTATTTTTGCTTTTAGTTTTGGACTCTATATGGTGGTTTTTGCCTTACATAAAGTTGGAATCAGCGATATTTTAATTTTTATCTATGATATTTTGGCTCAAAATGCAATTACTGCTATTTTTGGAACAGGGTTTATCTCGGCTTTTCTTTCTTCTGTATTTAATAATCTGCCTATGGCATTGATTGGCGATTTGGCTTTAAAAAATTTTCCTCAAAGTATGGTTTATGCACATCTTTTAGGAGTTAATATAGGACCAAAACTTACTCCCATAGGTTCTTTAGCTACCTTGCTTTGGTTGGGACTTTTAGCAAAAAAAGGTATAGAAATTTCTTTTTGGAAGTATTGTAAATTTGGTTTTTTAATCACTTTACCAGTACTTACTTGTTCACTTTTTGCACTTGTTTTACAATATTAAAACAAAACTTAGTAAACAAAGAAAAAATTTATTTTATTTTAGATACACTAATAATTTGGTTAAAAATAAAAAAACGAAAGGACAAAGTTATGGCTACATCTGAAAGTAGACGAAGCTTTATGGGTTTTGCATTTGGAACAGTAGCTGCTGTAGGCGGTGTTTTTTCACTTGTTGCGGTGAAAAAAACTTGGGATCCGCTTCCAAGTGTTAAAGCTGCGGGTTTTACTACAGTAGATTTATCAGGAATGCAAGATGGAGAGCTTAGAACTATAGAATGGCGTAAAAAGCCTATTTTTATCTTAAAAAAAGATCCAAATATGGAAAAGGATACAAAGCGAGATGTTGTGGTAGATAATGCTGCATATACTGTTGTTATAGGACTTTGTACTCATTTGGGTTGTATTCCTGCTTATCACGCAAGTGAGCAACTTTTTAAATGTGCCTGTCATGGTGGTGAATTTGATACAAGTGGAAAAAATACCTTTGGGCCTCCTCCAAGACCTCTTGATATACCTCCTTTTAAAATAGATGGAACCAAACTTGTTCTAGGTGAAGAAGGTCCAGAATACAAAAAAATGACGGAGGAAGCTTAATATGGCGCATATTAGAAAGGCTAATGGGCTAGTGGATTGGCTTGATCAAAGACTAGCAGTACATAAATTACTTGATGTTTTAATGGTAAAATATTGGATTCCAAAGCAAATCAATTTTCTTTGGGCAATGGGAGTTATTTTAACTACTCTTTTTACTGTGCTTTTTATTACAGGGCTTTTGCTTGTTATGTATTATAAGCCTGATACTGCTCTTGCTTTTGATAGTGTAAATAAAACTATCATGCAGGAAGTGGAATATGGTTGGCTTTGGCGTCATATGCACGGTGTTGCCGCTTCGGTTATCTTCTTAATTATCTATATTCATATGCTAACAGGAATTTATTATGGTTCTTATAAGCGTGGTAGAGAGATGATTTGGGTAAGCGGTATGCTACTTTTTGTAGTATTCTCTGCCGAAGCTTTTAGTGGATATATGCTTCCTTGGGGACAAATGAGTTATTGGGCAGCTCAAGTTATTACTAATCTTTTTGGTGGAATTCCACTTATTGGACCTGAGCTTGTTATTTGGATTCGTGGTGATTATGCAGTTTCTGATCCAACTTTGACAAGATTTTTTATGCTTCATGTATGTTTACTTCCTATAGTAATCATTGCTATCATAGCATTCCACTTTTATTCTTTAAGAATTCCTCATGTAAATAATGAAATTGCTGAAGAATTAGATTTTGATTTAGAAGCTGAAAAATACATGGCAGGTGATACAAAAGGTTCTAAAGTAATTCCTTTTTGGCCAGGATTTTTATCTAAAGACTTTATGTATATTTGTCTTTTTATGATTTTCTTTTTCTATTTGGTAAGTTTTAAATTTAGTTTTGCAATGGATCCTATCAACTTTGATCCAGCTAATGCACTTAAAACCCCAGCACATATTTATCCTGAGTGGTATTTCTTGTGGAGTTATGAAGTTTTAAGAGGATTTTTCTTTGATATTGCAGGTATTAAAGCTTTTGATATAGGTTTGGCTGCTTTTGGTATCGCACAAATTATTTTCTTCTTGCTTCCTTGGCTTGATAGAAGTGATGTAGTTAAACCTGCTCATGAACGACCTTTATTTTTTATTTGGTTTTGGGTATTGCTTATAGATCTCATAGTTTTAACTATTTATGGAAAATTACCTCCAACAGGTGTAAATGCTTGGGTTGGTTTTTATGCTTCTATAATATTTTTACTTTTATTTATAGTCGTTTTACCTGTAATAACTATCATGGAAAGAAAAGGAGCTAAGCAATGAGAGAGCTAAAAATATTTTTAGTAGTAGTAGTTTTTACTGCTCTTGTTTATTGGGGAGTTGAGCCTTATGCTCACTCTGTAATGAAACCCCATGTTGCTCCTGCTAATTTTGATTATGCAGCAGAAGATACAGCTTATGCTAAAGGTATTATAGCAGAAAAAGAAATAGCTTTAGAAGATGCGAAAAAATCAAATGACGCAAAAAGAATAGAAAGTGCTCAAAAAGATCTAGATAAGGCTAAAGAAAATTTAGCTAAAGTAGAAGAGCTTTGGGCAGATGTTGCAAAAATTGATTTTACTAAAGGAAACGCCGCAAAAGGCAAGGAGTTCTTTAATAATAATTGTTTTGCATGTCATGGCGTTAAAGAAGATGATATAGCAGCAAATATTACAGATTCTTCTTTAGGTGTAATTCCACCAGATCTTAGCTCAGCAGGTGTTATTTTTGATGAGAAGTTTTTAGCTGCTTTGATCATGAATCCTGCTCTTGCTTTGAAGGTAGATCATAAATTTGGTGATGCTTTCATTATGACTGCTTACAATAGTGAGGTTTCAGGAGATAGTGAAGAGCTTGTAAATGCAAATATAGCCGATGTTATTGCTTATTTAAAAGAAGTAGGTCTTAAATTTGAAGCTAAGGAAAATGCTACAATTAAACAAGAGGCAGAGCTTAAGTACTCAAAAATTGAAGACGCTAACGAGAAATCAGCTTTAGTTGAAAAAGAAATTGCTTTTGCTAAAGATAAAAGTACTTTTATAGAAGCTTGTGGTCGTTGTCATGATATTAAGTATGATAATTTCTTTACCCCATCTAACCATAATGACTTGGCAAATTATTTAGGTTCGGTTCCACCTGATCTTTCTATGATGATTAGATCTCGCGGGGAGCAATACTTGCATGATTTTATCAATAATACTCAAAAACTTCTTCCAGGAACTGCTATGCCAAGAGTAGGTTTAACAGAAGATGCACAAGTTAAAGTTGTTTCTTATCTTGAAAAAGTGGGCGATAGCAAAAAAGAAGAAAGAGAAAGCACAGGAATTTATATAATGATATTCTTTGTAATTCTAAGTATTTTTGCTATAGGCTGGAAGCGTTCTGTTTGGTCTAAACTACATTAATATTATAAAATTTTTGCCACTATTTTACATCTGTGGCAAAAATCCTTCTTTTCTTCGATTTTATTAAATTTTAAACCTAATTAAGAGATACTATCAAATAATAATTTTTATTAATTGGAGTATATCATGCTTGAAAAACAAATGATTAAATTTATTCTTTCAAAATGGAATTATGGAAATTTTAGAATTGTATTTTGGGATCAAGAAGAATTTTATGTGGGCAATCAACCTGCTAAATTTTCTTTAATTTTCAAAGAAAAAATACCTTTGTTAAAATTATTTAGTGATACGAGTTTAGTTTTTGCAAAACATTATATGGAGTCCAAGTTAGAAATAGAGGGTGATTATGATGAAATAGCTAAAGTTTTGTATTATTTTTCCAATAAACGTTTTTTAAAAAATAAAGAAGATATCTTGAGTAAAATAGCCCAAAAAGAAGAAAGTAAAAACATCAAAAGTCATTATGATATAGGCAATGATTTTTATAGGCTTTGGCTTGATGATACGATGAGTTATTCTTGCGCTTATTTTAAGACTTCTAGCGATACTCTTTATGAAGCTCAAATCAACAAAATAGAGCATACTCTTAAAAAACTCGATTTAAAACCTAACGAAAAGCTTTTGGATATAGGTTGTGGTTGGGGTTGGCTTTCTATTATGGCGGCACAAAAATATGGAGTTAAGGTTGTTGGAGTTACTATTTCAGAAGAGCAATGCAAGAAAGCCCAAGAAAGAGTAAGAGAGCTTAAGCTTGAAGATAGAGTGGAGATAAGACTTCAAAATTATCAAGATTTAGAATTTGAGGATTATTTTGATAAGGTTGTTTCAGTGGGAATGTTTGAACATGTGGGTAAAGAAAATTTAGGACTTTATTTCATGAAGGCAAAACAAGTATTAAAACCAGGAGGTTCTATGCTTTTGCATTCAATTTTGGCAATGTTTGAAGGAAAAACTAATGCTTGGATAGATAAATATATTTTTCCAGGAGGTTATTTGCCATCGTTAAGAGAGGTTGTAAGTGCTATGAGTGAGTGGGATTTTCATCTTCTTTTGGCAGAAAGCTTGAGAATACACTATGCTAAAACTTTAGATATATGGAGTGAGAATTTTAATCAAGTATTACCTCAAGTCAGAGAAAAATATGATGAAGAATTTGTAAGAATGTGGGATCTGTATCTTCGTTCTTGTGCTTCTGCATTTCGCGTTGGAAGTGTAGATTTGTTTCAATTTTTAATTACGAAAGAAATCAATAATAATCTTAGCCTTACTAAAGAGTATATTTATAAGTAAATACTAAACTTAAATTTGATATAATTTTAGCTTCATTTCACACGCATCAAGTCCTTTTAGCTTGTTTTATAGATAAGGGATGCGGAGGAATAAAGCTAAATTATAAGGAGAAACTCATGGTAAGTATGAGAGATTTATTGGAATGTGGTGTACACTTTGGACACCAAACAAGACGCTGGAATCCAAAAATGAAAAAATTTATTTTTGGTGAGAGAAAAGGTATTTATGTAATAGACTTACAAAAAACTTTGAGATATTTTAGATATACCTACAATATCGTTCGCGATGCTGCTGCTGAAGGAAAAACTATACTTTTTGTTGGTACAAAAAAGCAAGCTGGTGGAGCGATTAAAGAATACGCTGAAAAATGCGGTATGCCTTATGTAAATCATAGATGGCTTGGCGGTATGATGACAAATTTTGGTACTATTCGCCAATCAATTAGAAAATTAGAAGTAATTGAAAAAATGGAAGAAGATGGAAGTATTAAGCTTTTAACTAAAAAAGAGGCTTTAATGCTTACAAGAAAAAAAGAAAAATTATTAGCTTATTTAGGTGGAATTCGTTATATGAAAACTCAACCTGATATGATTTTCGTTATAGATACAGTAAAAGAAAAAATTGCAGTTCAAGAAGCAAATAGATTAAAAATTCCTGTAGTAGCTCCACTAGATACAAACTGCGATCCTGATCTTGTAACTTATCCTATCCCAGGAAATGATGATGCAATTCGTTCAGTTCAACTTTTCTGCCAAGAAATGGCTGAAGCTATCAATGAAGGAAAAGCATTAAGAGAACAAGATGGTGAAGCTTTACCAAGTGAAGAAAAAGAAATCACAGAAGAAGAGAAAAAAGAAGTTTTAGACGAAGCAATGAGCGAAGAAGATTTTAATGGGGAGCAAGAATAATGGCTGAAATTACTGCTGCAATGGTAAAAGAACTCCGCGAAAGCACAGGCGCGGGGATGATGGATTGTAAAAATGCTTTAAGTGAAACAAATGGAGACTTTGACAAAGCAGTTCAACTTTTAAGAGAAAAGGGTTTGGGTAAAGCCGCTAAGAAAGCTGATAGACTTGCTGCTGAAGGTTTGGTAAGTGTTAAAGTAAGTGATGATTTTACAAGTGCAACGGTAAGTGAAATTAATTCAGAAACAGATTTTGTGGCTAAAAATGATCAATTTATCGCATTAACAAAAGATACGACAGCACATATACAAAATAATAGCCTACAAAGTGTTGAAGAACTTCATTCTAGTACAATCAATGGCATAAAATTTGAAGAATATTTAAAAAGTCAAATTGCAACTATCGGTGAAAACTTAGTTGTAAGAAGATTTGCTAGTTTAAAAGCAGGTGCAAATGGTGTAGTAAATGGGTATATCCATACCAATGGTCGTGTGGGTGTTATCATCGCTGCAGCTTGTGATAATGCTGAAGTAGCAAATAAATCAAGAGATTTCTTAAAACAACTTTGCATGCATATAGCTGCTATGAAACCAAGCTATTTAAGCTATGAAGATTTGGATATGGAATTTGTAGAAAATGAATACAAAGCTTTAGTCGCAGAGCTTGAAAAAGAAAATGAAGAAAGACGCAGACTGAAAGATTCAAACAAACCAGAGCATAAAATTCCTCAATTTGCAAGCCGTAAACAGCTCAGCGATGCAATCTTAAAAGAAGCTGAAGAAAATATAAAAGAAGAGCTTAAGGCTCAAGGCAAACCTGAGAAAATTTGGGACAATATTATCCCTGGTAAAATGAATAGCTTTATAGCGGATAATTCTCAACTTGATAGCAAACTTACTTTAATGGGTCAATTTTATGTAATGGATGATAAAAAAACTATTGAACAAGTGATTGCTGAAAAAGAAAAAGAATTAGGCGGAAAAATCAAAATAGTTGAATTCATTCGTTTTGAAGTAGGAGAAGGTTTAGAAAAGAAAACCGAAGATTTTGCTGCTGAAGTTGCTGCACAGCTTTAAAGTATTAAAATGGAATTATTAAGAGCGGAAAATTTAGGTCATAGCTTTGATTATCCGCTCTTTGAAAATTTAAATTTTTCTTTAAATCAAAAAGATTGTATTGCTATACAAGGCAGTAGTGGCTGCGGAAAATCCACTCTTTTGCATATAATTTCTTCTTTATTAAAGCCAAACAAGGGCGAAGTTTTTTTTAAGGGTCAAAATCTTTACAAGATAAGTGAAAATGAAAGACTGAAAATTCGTCGTTATGACTTGGGCATCATTTTTCAAACCCATTATCTTTTTAAAGGTTTTTCAGCTTTAGAAAATATAGAACTTGCTAGTGTTTTATCAAACCAAGATTTAGATGAAAAAATCTTAAAAAAACTAGGTATTCATGAGCTTTTGAAACAAAAAATAGGTAAATTAAGCGGAGGTCAGCAACAACGCGTAAGCATAGCTAGAGTGCTTTGCAAAAAACCAAAAATTATTTTTGCCGATGAGGCTACGGGAAATTTGGATTTTGATAATGCTAAAAATGTTATAGAGCTTTTGGTTTCTTATGTCAAAGAAAATGATGCCGCTTTATTTTTTGTTACTCATGATTCTAAACTTGCTCAATTTTGTGATAAGACTTATATTTTAAATACCAATGGAATTTGTTAATTATTTAGGAGATAAAAATGTAGCCACCTTTATGTTGCTCTTTGCTAGAATGAGTGGACTTGTAGTATTTTTTCCTTTTTTTTCTCATAATTCTATCCCTATGATTATCAAAACTACTTTTGCATTATTTTTAACAATGTATTTATTCCCTTTAGCAAAACTTGAAATTTTGCATTTAGATAGTTTTTTTATTATACAGCTTTTAAGTGAAATTGTTTTTGGAATGATAGCAGGGCTTATGCTGCAGATTGTTTTTGCTATTGTTATGATGGCGGGCGAGCAGATAGCTTTTACTATGGGATTTACTATGGCAAGCGTTTTAGATCCAAGTTCTGGAACAAATATGCCTATTACTTCTCAAATTTTGCATTTGATTGCTTTATTATTTTTTCTTGCTTTTGATGGTCATCATTTAATGCTTTTATTTCTAAGTCATTCTTTGGGTTATATAAATCTTGGCGGTTTTTATCCTCATGAAAATTTAATGCATTATCTAAATATGGGGATGTTGAATATTTTCATTATAGGTTTTACGATGAGTTTTCCAATACTTGGAATTTCTCTTTTGGCAGATACTATTTTTGGGCTTTTAATGAAAACTATGCCACAATTTAATCTTTTAGTAATTGGTTATCCTATCAAGATAGCTTTAGGATTTGTAGTTCTAATAGCTATTTTGCTTGTGATGATGCAATATTTTAAAGATTTGATTTTGGAGGTTTTTACTCATATGCAAACTCTGTTTTTCGCCTAAGCAAAGGATAAATGAAAATGTTATAGAATAGCAATTATTTTTAAGGATTAAAGTGATGAAAATTTTACTTTTGAATGAAAACCCTGTTGTATCAAGACTTATAAGCTTGAGTGCAAAAAAAATGTCTTATGATTTTGAGGAAATTAATGCCTATGATGAAAATTTAGGTCATTATGATGTGATTATAGTTGACAGTGATACACCTGCTCCTTTGAAAATTCTTAAAGAAAAATGCGATAAATTAATTTTTTTAGCGCCGCGTAATCAAAGTGCGGATATTGATGCCTTAATTTTGCATAAACCATTTTTACCTACAGACTTTTTAAATTTACTCAATCAAGAAAATCTTAAAATCGCAGATGACACTATTTTGCCAATCGAAGAAGCTGAAAATCCTTACGCTAATATCAGTTTAGATTTAGATGGTTTAAATTTAGATGACTTGCCTGATGAAAATACTGAAGATACGCAAGAAAATAAGCTTTCTATGGAAGAAAATTTAGAATCTTTAGCTTTAGATGACATGGAAGAAGAAACAAACCAGAAAGAAATTGCTAGTGAAAATACCGATAAAGAATTAAATTTAGATGATTTAAGTCTTGATGAAGATCAAGAAGAGAATGAAGCGTCAGAACAAACCACAGCTAATTATATAGAGGAAAAAAATGAAGATGAGCAAGCTTTGGAAGTAGCATTTCAAGATGATATTTTAGATGATAAAACTAGCGAAGAAAATAAAGAAGAATTTGAAATTCAAGAGCAAGATACACAAGAACAAGATGCAAACCAAGATGAACAAGATAAAATAGAAGATACTCAAGAACTTGAAGATCAAGTTGATAATTTAAATGATGACTTAGTGCAAGATAATGAAAACTCTGAAGCTCAAGAAGCAATTGTAAATAATAATTTAGATGCAGAAGAAGCTCAACCGGAAGTACTAGAAGATGCAGAGGAGCCTAGTAAAACTCAGTTGCAAGATTTTATTACAGATGATTTTCCTATCGTTGAAGAGCAAGAAAGAAAAATCGATTTTGATGATATTCCAGAAGATGCTGAATTTTTAGGTCAAAGAAAAGAAGAGGATGAAGCTGTAGAGGATTTCTTGCCTGTTGTAGAAGATCAAGAAAATTTAAATGAACATGATGATTTTGAAGAAATGAGTAGCTTAAGCACTCAAGATCAAATCAAAGAAGAGTTAGCACAACTTGATGAGCTTGAATACGATATTGATAGCGATGATAGTATTAAGGTTTTAGAGGATTTTAAAGAAGAGCCTATTTTAGACGATAAAGATTTGCCAAATAATGATGAGGAAATCGTTGTTCCAAAATTACAAATCAATGATTTTGATAGTTTAAAAGAAAGCGATATACAAGAAGCTTTAGGCGAAGAAATATCTACTTTAGAGGATAACAAAAGCGAGAAATTAAAAATCAAAGAAGATCAACTAGCAAGTGAAGCAGGTGAAGAAATTGTTAATGAATTAAGCCAAAGTATAGCAGGGGCTATCACTTCAAGCATTAAAGATGATACCTTAAAAGCAGCACTTAAGGGTATGAATATGAATATAAATATTAGCATTAGTTTTAATGAGGATAAAAATTGAGTGCTTTTATATTGTTGGTTTCAGGGCCAAGTGGAGCTGGAAAATCCACTCTTTTAAAAAAGCTTTTTGATGAATTTCAAGAAGAGCTTTATTTTTCTATTTCTTCGACAACACGCTTACCAAGAGAAGGTGAGCAACATGGAGTGGATTATTATTTTATCACGCATGATGAATTTCAGCAAGGTATAGATAAAGAGCAGTTTTTAGAGTGGGCTAAAGTGCATGAAAATTTTTACGGCACTTCGCTTGAGCATACACAAAATGCTTTAAATGATGGAAAAATAGTTGTTTTTGATATAGATGTACAAGGTTTTAAGATAGTCAAAAAGAAAATGGCTGAAAAAATCATTTCTGTTTTTATCACTACAAAAAATAAAGATGAATTAAAAAAAAGACTTATTAAGCGAAATACTGATACAATATTGCAACTAGAGAAGAGATTGCAAAATGCAAGTGATGAAATGAAAGAGCTTAATGAGTATGATTATTTTATCATTAACGATAAGCTAGAGGAAAGTTACGAAGCATTAAGAGCAATTTTAATTGCCCATAAGTTTAAGACTAAAGGGCAAAATCTAGAGCAAATTCAAAATATTTGGAACAAAGGAGAATAAAATGGGTGGTTGGTCAAGTCCAAGTCATTGGTTAATTATTTTATTAATTGTTGTATTACTTTTTGGAGCCAAAAAGATACCAGAGCTTGCAAAAGGCTTGGGTAAGGGTATTAAGACTTTTAAAGATGAAATGAGCAATGAGGATGAAGCAGCAAAAAATGCGCATAAAATCGAAGAAAAGCAAAATACAACCAATCATGCAAATACTGATGCAAATATAGATGAAGTAAAAAAATCTTAAGGCTTAGTTTTTGAAAAATATTATTTTTAATGAAGTTAAAAAAATTTTAGAGTGCGATTTTGCACTTGAAAATCCAAAGGATAAAAATCTAGCTCATTTTGCTACCCCTTTGGCTTTTTCTTTAGCTAAAGAATTAAGAAAATCGCCTATTTCTATAGCAAATGAACTAGCTGCTAAATTTCAAGAACATAGCTATTTTGATAAGGTTGAAGCACTCAATGGATATTTGAATTTTAGATTATCAAAAACCTTTTTAAATGAGCTTGCAAATAAAGCCTTACAAAATCCAAATGAATTTTCCAAAGGAGAGGATAAAACTGAAAGTTTTTTGCTTGAATATGTCAGTGCTAATCCTACAGGCCCTTTACATATAGGGCATGCAAGAGGTGCGGTTTTTGGTGATACCTTAACAAGACTTGCAAGACATTTGGGCTATAAATTTAATACAGAATACTATGTCAATGATGCGGGTAATCAAATTTATTTACTAGGGCTTTCTATTTTACTAAGTGTGAAAGAAAATATACTTCATGAAAATGTTGAATATCCAGAGCAATATTACAAAGGCGAGTATATAGCGGATTTAGCAAAAGAAGCTTTTGAAAAATTTGGTAAAGAATTTTTTAGCGAAGAAAATATCCCTAGTTTGGCTGATTGGGCAAAAGATAAAATGCTTGTTTTGATTAAACAAAATTTAGAACAAGCAAAGATTAAAATTGACAACTATGTAAGCGAAAGATCGTATTATGATGCTTTAAATGCAACTTTAGAATCTTTAAAAGAGCATAAAGGAATTTACGAGCAAGAAGGTAAAATTTGGCTTGCTTCGTCTTTAAAAGGAGATGAAAAAGATCGTGTTATTATCCGTGAAGATGGCCGTGGGACTTATTTAGCAGCGGATATAGTTTATCATAAGGATAAAATGAGTAGAGGCTATGATAAATGTATCAATATTTGGGGAGCAGATCATCATGGTTATATCCCTAGAATGAAAGCTGCGATGGAATTTTTGGGATTTGACTCTAATAATCTTGAGATTATTTTAGCACAAATGGTTTCCCTACTTAAAGATGGAGAACCTTATAAAATGAGTAAAAGAGCAGGAAATTTTATCTTGATGAGCGATGTGGTTGATGAGATAGGAAGTGATGCTTTGCGTTATATCTTTTTGAGTAAAAAATGCGATACGCATTTGGAATTTGATATTAGTGATTTGCAAAAAGAAGATAGTTCTAATCCTGTGTATTATATCAACTATGCACACGCTAGAATTCATCAAGTGTTTGCTAAAGCTGGTAAAAAAATCGATGATGTAATGAAAGCTGATTTACAAAGTTTAAATCAAGATGGCGTAAATTTGCTTTTTGAAGCTTTGAATTTAAAGGCTGTTTTAAACGATGCTTTTGAGGCTAGAGCTTTGCAAAAAATTCCTGATTATCTTAAAAATTTAGCTGCAAATTTTCATAAATTCTACAATGAAAATAAAGTTGTAGGCTCTGCAAATGAAAATGATTTGCTTAAATTATTTTCTTTGGTTGCTCTTAGTATTAAAACCGCATTTTCTTTAATGGGTATTAAAGCAAAAAACAAAATGGAACATTAAAACAGCATTTTGCTGTTTTAATAATTTAGCAAAAATACTGCTATTATCACGATAATGATACCTAAAATTCCTATTTTGTTTAATTTTTCTTTATATAAAATCCATCCACCAAGACAAGTTCCTATGATGCCTATAGCACCCCAAGTTGAGTAAGCTATGCTTAAAGGAACATATTTTAAAGAAAAAGAAAGTAGAAAAAAAGCAAGTATAGCATTGACAATCGCAGCTAAGCCCCAAATTTTATTCTTAAAACCATCTGATTTTTTTAGCAATAAATTCGCTACGATATCTAACAATGCCGATAGAACAATAATAAAAATATACATTATTCTTTAACCTCGCCTATATTAATCATGATAATTCCAACGATAGAAAGAACAATGCCTAGAATTTGAGTTAAGGTTAAACTCTCTTTAAAAACTATAAAAGAAACTAAAAGTATAAGAATAATCCCTAAAAGTTCCCATACAGCATAGGCTATGCCTACTTGAATTTTTTTAATCGCCTTGCCCATAAAAAAATAAGAAAAAGCTATAAATAAAGCCATAAATATATAGCCTAAAATTTGATTTTCCATTTTTAAAAAACTAGTACCTAAAACTTCAAATACAATAGCAGCAATCAAGAAAAACCAAGCAACAAAAAGTTCTTTTTTTGCGATATTCAAAAAGCTTCTCCCTAAAAATAAATGGTAAAATCATACCATTTAAAGCTTTAATTAGCCTTTTTAGTTTATACTTTTAAGTTTAAAAATCTTTAAAGAAAGTGAGAATTTATGGGACGAGCGTTTGAATACCGAAGAGCTTCTAAAGAGGCTAGATGGGATAAAATGAGTAAGCTTTTTCCTAA
Organism: Campylobacter sp. JH23; assembly: GCF_017846595.1. Classification (NCBI taxonomy): domain Bacteria; kingdom Pseudomonadati; phylum Campylobacterota; class Epsilonproteobacteria; order Campylobacterales; family Campylobacteraceae; genus Campylobacter; species Campylobacter sp. JH23. The sequence continues at coordinate 161,151 of NZ_JAEQBP010000004.1, forward strand.
GCTTGCTAAAGCCATACAAGTAGCTGCTAAAGAAGGTGGCACTGATCCTGATATGAATCCAAAATTAAGAAGTGCTATAGCCACAGCAAAAGCAAATAATATGCCAAAAGATAATATAGATGCGGCTATTAAGCGTGCGAGTGGAAAAGATAGCGCAGATATTAAAAACATTCATTATGAAGGAAAAGCTGCACATGGAGCTTTGGTTATAGTTGAATGTATGAGCGATAACCCTACGCGCACCGTGGCTAATGTTAAAGCCATTTTTAGCAAAAATGGTGGAGAAGTTTTACAAAATGGATCTTTAGGCTTTATGTTTACTAGAAAAGCGGTTTTTCATCTTGAAAAATTTGCAGGAGATTTAGAAGAATTAGAACTTGATTTGATCGATGCAGGGCTTGAAGAATTAGAACAAAATGAAGAAGAGTTAGTAATTAGCGGTGATTATACTGCCTTTGGTGAGCTAAGTTCTGCTATAGAGACTAAGGGTTTAGTTCTTAAAAAAGCAGGACTTGAGTATATACCAAACAATCCTGTAAGCTTTAGCGAAGAACAGCTTAGCGATATAGAAAAACTTTTAGATAAGTTAGATGATGATGATGATGTTCAAGCTGTTTATACAAATATAGATTAAGGAGAAATAATGATAAAAACAATCGACACAAGCAAAGTAAATGAATACAAATTTGCTCTTATAGAAACTGAAAAAGGCACAATGAAATTAAAACTTTTTGGTAATGAGGCTCCGCAAACGGTTTGTAATTTTGCTACTTTGGCTAATGAAGGGTTTTATAAAGATTTAAATTTTCATCGTGTGATCCCAAATTTTGTCATACAAGGAGGTTGTCCACACGGCAATGGTGTAGGTGGGCCTGGATATGAAATCATTTGCGAATGTGATGATCAAGAGCATAAACATGAGCGTGGAACTTTATCTATGGCACACGCAGGACGCGATACGGGTGGTTCTCAATTTTTCATTTGTCACAGCCCTCAAGCTCATTTAGATGGGGTTCATACTGTTTTTGGGCAAATTGATCCAAAAGATGAAGAAAGTTTAGAAGTTTTAGACTCTATACGCCAAGGAGATAAAATTTTAGACATAAAAATTTGCGATAAAATTTAAAAATTTAAAATTTTAAAACTTTTTTGAAACTACAATATTTACAAAGCTAGTCATAAGTTTGACTAGCTAAAAATGATTAATGTATAATTTTTTTTTAAACTTTTTTTTCTATAATCACAATTTTAATTTGCTAAATGTAACAAAATTACAAGGAGTTATGATTATGAAAACTAAGTTTCCACTTATTTTAAGTGCTTGTCTTCTTTCATCTTCACTTTTTGCTAAAAATACAGATGATGAGATAACCAAGCTTCAAAAACAGCTTGCACAAATTCAAGCTGAACTTGCACAAATCAGAAAAGAAAGGGAAGCTCAAGCTAAGCAAAATGAAGCTGTAAAAGCTGAACTTGCTGATCTTAATGATAGAGCCGATGAAACAGAATTCCAAGCTGCTTTGAGCAAGGTTAAATTTGGACTTGAGTTTTCAACAGCAGTTTCAAATACAAACTATAAAGTTAGCGGACAAGATTATAGTGCTAATAACAAATGGATGAATGAGCTTCATTTAAATATGAATGCTGATATTAATGATAAAACCAAATTCTATGGTCGTTTATCTATGGCTAAAAATTGGTCTCAAATGGGTTGGAGTGGTACTCCTTATGACTTAGATGCAGGAAGAAACACAAGATCAAGCGGGCCTGTACTTTATGTAGATAGAGCTTATCTTGACTACTACATCACACCTGAATGGATTGCAACCGTAGGAAGACAACCAGGAACCGATGGCCCAGGAAGTAATCTTAGAAACAATGCTTTAAGACAATCAACTTATCCAGCCTTAGCGATTAATGCTCTAGGTGATGCAGCAGTGATCACTTATAAGCCTGAAAGTTTGCAAGATCATAAAGTAGCTATCCGTGCAGCTTATGGTAAAACCTATCAATGGGATGAAGAAGGCAAGGTAAGAGACTGGATGAGTGATCAAAAAGATGCTGATGCAAATCTTTACTATGCTGCAGTAGAAGGAGAGCTTCCTATAGAAGGTATGGGAGATAATTTAATATTATTTAATATTGCATATTTAAGCGATTTTGCTTTGCCACTTAACAATGGTCCAATTGCTTTACCTGGTACTGGTAGCGGTGCTACTACTATTCTTGATGATGATGGTGTGGTAAATTTAGGAGATTTAACTATAGCAAATCTTCATTTTGAAAATTATAAAGCTTTTGGAACAAATTTTAATTATTTTCTATCTTTAGGTTATTCTCACGGGAACAACAATCAATTAAGCCCTACATTAAGTGCAATTATTAAAGGGCAAGGTTATGGTAATGGTAAATTTAATGAAGAAGATGGTTATGCTGTGCATGTAGGCGGACGCTATGATTTTACCAAGGCTTTAAAAGTAGGGTATGAGTTCTTCTGGGGAAGTAGATACTGGTATACTATGAGCCGTCCAAGTATCAACGATCCACTTAATATAAGAATGACAAGAGGAACAGCACATGATTTTTATGTGATTTATCAACTTGATAGATATCAATTCTTACGCTTAAGTTATGCTAATATCCAAAATATTTGGGGTAATCGTGGCTTGCCATTTGGTGGAGCGAAAAAAGATAAAGCAAGAGCTGATAATATCATGTTAATGTATAATGTAAAATTCTAAGGAGCAAAAGATGAGAAAAATACTTTTTGCAAGTTTATTACCTATCATTGCTTTGGCTGATTGTGCAAGTTTGATGGCAAAATACGAAGCTCCAGAGCCAGAGTCAAAAACAATGAAACAAGTTGAACGCTGGATTAATAAAAAAGTTAGCGATCCAGCTGATGCTGCTGTTTTAAAAGAGTGTATGATCGCTCGTGCAGCGGACAATCCAAATCAAGTTTCGGTTGCAGGTAAATAAAAAAAGCGGTGTAAAACCGCTTTTTACTGTTTAATCTTTTAAGCTACAATTTTTTAAAATTTTCTTCAAATAAGGCTAATATGCAAGAAATCATTTCTTTTATTGTTGAGACGGCTAGTGCTTGGGGGTATTTGGGTATTATTATCCTAATGACCTTAGAGAGTTGTTTTATACCTTTTCCAAGTGAAGTTGTTATGATACCTGCTGGATATTTGGCACATAAAGGTGATCTTGATATCACTCTTTGCATACTTAGTGGGACTTTAGGTTCTGTTTTAGGAGCTTTGATTAATTATTATATTTGCTTTTTTTGGGGTAAAAATTTTGTATTAAAATGGGGTAAATATTTTGGTATCAATGAAGCTAAATTTGCCAAATTTGAAGAATTTTTTAATAAACACGGAGAATTTTCCACCTTTACTTGTAGGCTTTTGCCAGGAATTCGTCAGTATATTTCCATGCCTGCGGGTTTGGTTAAAATGAAACTTGTTAATTTTGTGCTTTTTACTGCACTAGGTAGTGCTATTTGGGTAAGTATACTCGCATTTTTGGGTTATTATATAGGAGAAAATGAAGAATTGATTAAAGCTTATCTGACTCAAATTCTTATTGTTATAATTATTTTTATAGTTTTGGCAAGTTTAATTTATATAAAAATAAAAAAGCCTTTTAAAAAGGCTTAAATTTTATCTTTTACGCTTTGTATGGCGTTTTTGATTTGTTGTTTTGAATTTTCTAATTTTGTTTTTTCTTTTTCATTGAATTTTAATTCAAAAACCTTTTCTATACCATCTTTTCCTATGATAGCAGGCAATGAAAATGCTAAATCATCAAAAACCACACTTACAGGATACAAGCTTTTTCTATCTTCTAAAACAGCTTTAGCTAAATTTGCACAAGAAGTTCCTATGCCAAATTCGGTTCTTCCTTTGCGTTTATAGATAAAATACCCCTCATCAACAACTGCTTTTTCGATATTTTCTATATCTAATTTTTTACCCATCTTATCGCAAAATGTTAGTAAATTTTGCCCTAAAACACTAGCCGTAGAAAGGGCGGCAAATTGCGAATCCCCATGTTCTCCTATCATATAAGCGGTGATATCTTTAGGATTAAGATCTAAATCTTTGGCTAGAATTTTTTTAAGTCTAGAGCTATCAAGATTGGTTCCACTTCCAAAAACATGATTTTTAGGTAAAGAGCTTAGAATTTGAGTATAATAAGTAATCGTATCATTTGGATTTGTAGCAACGATATATTTACCCTTAAAATTTGCATGTTTTAAATTTAAAACAATATCCTTAAGCTCGGTGATATTGTTTTGAAGCTCAACTAAACGACTGGATAATTCTTTTAAATTTTCTTTTCTGAAAGCTAGGATGATAATATCACAACTTGCTAGTTGTTCTAAATTTGTAGCATGAATTATTCTCGTATAAGAAGAATGAATCGCAGACATATCTTCTAAATCTCTTGCGTGTGCTAAGGCTAAGTCTTGCTTGATATCATATAAATAAAGTTCGGAGCAAATATTTTGCACAACAATATTATAAGCACTTGCTGCACCCACAAAACCCAAACCCACAATACCGATTTTTGACATTTTATTTCCTTTGCTTTGAAATTTTGTTATAATTATATAAATTTGATTTTAAAGAAATTATAAATATGCAAAAGCCTGATATTCAAAGTTTAACAAATTTTCTAATCGACTATACCAAAACACTTTTAAGCGCAGGAACCTACACAGCTAGAGTTGCTAAATGCGTTGGCAGGATAGCTCAAGTTTATGGATACGAGATCAATATTAATTTCTTTTTTCACCATATCACTTTAAATATTGTAGATATTGAAGATAATTCCATACAAAGAACCTATGTAATACCCAATCATCATGCTCATATTAATTTTAAACTTATTTTTGAATTAAGTGCTTTAAGTTGGGCCATATACGATCACAAATACGAACTTGAAAAAGCAAAATCAGCCTTTAATGCTATAAGTATTCAAAAAAAACATTCTTATATCTTAAATCTTTTATTTGTTTCTATAGCTAATTCAGGTTTTTGTAGACTTTTTGGCGGGGATTTTGGCGCAGGGGTTTTGGTATTTTTTGCGACTTTTTTAGGACTGCTTTTAAGATTTGCCCTTACTAAGATAAAAATAGATTTAAGAATTCAATACATTCTCTGCTCTTTTGTTTCTTCTTGGTTTGTATTTTTGGGTTTAGATATGGGCTATACAAATACTTCTGATGCAGCACTTGGTTCTAGCATCTTATATCTTATACCGGGGGTATTTTTTATCAATTCTATAATCGATATATTAAAAGATCATATTTTAATGGGTTTAAGTCGTATTATCAGCGTAGCTATTTTAATTTGCTGTATCGCTCTTGGAATTTATATGACTCTTAGTATTTCAAAATTTGGGATTTTACAATGATTGAATTTATCTTAAAAGATATGTTTTTTGCTGCTATGGCTGGGTTTGGTTTCGCATATGCTTGTAATCCTCCTTTAAAAACTCTTATTTTATCTGCACTCTTAGCGGCCATTGCTCACGGACTTCGCTTTACCTTGATAGAATATTTTCATTTTGAAACTTTGGCAATTGCAACTTTTGTAGCTTCTTTTTGCGTGGGTTGTTTGGGTATTGTTTTGGCTAAGATTATTAAAACCCCTGCTGAGGTTATTGCTTTTCCTGCGCTTATTCCTATGATACCTGGTATTTATGCTTATAAGGCTATTTTATATCTTATCTCTTTTATACGCAGTGATGATTTAAAGGCTAAGTCTGAATTTTTGGTGCAGTTTTTTGATTATTTTTTTACCACACTTTCGGTAACTTTGGCTTTGGCTATAGGGGTAAGCGTTACCTTGCTTATATTCTTTGAGCAAAGTTTTATGATGACAAGGCATGCTAAAAAGCATTGATTTTTGTTTAATCTTTCTTATTATAATTTTGAAAATTTTATAAAAAAGGAAAAATACATGTTGTGTCCTGTTTGTAATGTTGATTTGGTAATGAGCGATAGAAGCGGAGTTGAGATTGATTATTGTCCAAAGTGTCGTGGTGTTTGGCTTGATCGTGGAGAACTTGATAAAATCATAGAACGCAGCACTCCTAATACGGCAAGTTTTAACCAAGCTCCAAGACAAGAGCCTAGATATAATGATCATTCTTATAGTCACCAAAGCCACGATCATTATTACAAAAAGAAAAAAAGAGAAAGCTGGCTAGGCGAACTTTTTGATTTTTAATTTTTATGAAAAATATAAATCTTTATATCCTTTTTAGTTTAATATCTTAAAATATCAAGCAAAAAGGATATAAAATGTATGAATTTTTACTACACGAACCCTTAGCGAATAAATCTAAACATAACCACGAAGATCACTCTCATGAACATCATCATGCTGATGCAAGGAGTGTGGATAAAAAAATATTGAAAATTTCTCTTTTGATGACTTTTTCAATGATGCTGGTTCAATTTATATACTCTTTACTTTCTAATTCTCTTGCGCTTTTAAGTGATACTTTGCATATGTTTTCAGATGTTTTTGCTCTAACACTTAGTTTTTTAGCTATTATCGCTATAGAAAAATGGCAGGATCATCAAAAGACTTTTGGTTATTTTCGCTTAGAAATTTTGGTCGCATTTATCAATGCTTTAACCATCATTTTATCTGCGATTTTTATTATCTATGAAGCCATAGAAAAACTTATAAATCCAAGCAGTATTGATGCTAAAACTATGATTATAGTAGCTGTTTTAGGTTTTTTAGTCAATGCTATAAATGCTTTTATGATGTTTAGAGGCGCAAATTTAGAAAATGTCAATATGAAATCAGCCTTTTTGCATATGATGAGCGATTTGTTGGGTTCTTTGGTGGTGATTATAGGTGGTATTGCTGTATATTTTAGTGGCATAGTTTATATAGATACGATTTTAGCTATTATTTTATCGCTCTTACTTTTAAGATGGTCTGTAACACTTCTTAAGCAAAGTGTAAATGTTTTACTTGAAACCTCTCCTGTGGATATAGAAGAGGTAAAACAAGCTTTGCTTTTAAATTCTAAAGTAGAAGAGGTGATTGATTTGCATATCACACAAATTACCAATAAAATGTTAGTAGCTTCTATGCATTTACGAGTTAATATCGATGATTTAAAAGAATTTGAACAATTATCTTATGATTTGTCGCATGATTTGTTACACCGATTTGAAATAGGGCATATTACCATTCAACCTTTAAGGAGTAAAAATGAAATTTAAAGTCGTAAATATCAATTGTCAAAATTGTGCAAATTTGATTAAAAATTCTTTAGAAGATATTTTTGGAGAGATCAAAATAGATCTTGATGCAAATCCCTGCACACTAAGTTTGAATTTAGATAGCTCAAGAGAAGAAGAATTTAAAAAAGAACTCAGTGAGCTTGGTTTTGAAGTTTTAGAAAAGATTGAATAATGCAAGAATTTCGTGTAAAAATAGGCAAAATGACTTGCGTAAATTGCTCTAATGCCATAGAGCGCGCTTGTAAGAAAATACAAGGAGTGAGTGATGCAAGCGTTTCTTATGTGAATTCTAGTGGAGTGTTTTTGCTCGAAGATGAGGCAAGGAGTCAAGATGTGATTGAAAAAATTCAAAGTCTTGGCTTTGAGATTTTAGAAAATGAGCAAAATTTGGAAGAATACCGTAAAAAAGAACTCATCTCCTTGCGTAAAAATTTGCTTTTAAGTATAGTTTTAAGTGCTTTGATCATGTATTTTGAAATGTTTGACACAAGCTTTTTAAGTCAAAATATGCAAATGCTTCTAAGCTTTTTTGCGATTTTTTATTGCGGTAGGACTTTTTTTTCTCATGCGATTAAGGGTTTAAAAAATTGGAATTTAGATATGAATACCTTAATCGCTTTAGGCTGTATCAGTGCCTTTGCTTACTCTTTTTGTATATATTTAAATCTTTTTGAAGATGAAAAGCACCTTTATTTTAGTGGTGCGGCCATGATTATAAGTTTTGTGCTTTTGGGTAAATTTTTAGAGACAAATGCTAAATTTAAGGCTTTGAATTATCAAAAAAGACTCAATGAAATTGATATAAAAAAGGCTAAAATTTTAAACGAAGCAGGGGAGCTTAATGAAATTTTAAGTGCTTTTGTTAAAAATGGAGATATTATAGTAGTAAGAGAGGGTGAAAGCGTAGCAGTTGATGGGGTAGTGATCCAAGGTAAGGCCGAGATTGATACGAGTTTTTTAAGCGGAGAATTTTTGCCTAGCAGTGTAAGAGTTGATGATGAGATAAAGGCAGGCTCTATACTTTTAAATGGAAATTTACATATAAAAGCAAGTAAAAAGGCTATGGATAGCACTTTAGAACAGATCAAAGATCTTGTCTTTAAAGCAGGAAATGTCAAAACTCCTTTGGAAAATTCAGTCGATAGAATTTCTAGATATTTTGTCATCACAATAATCGCTTTTGCCTTGGCAGTTTTTGTATTTTGGAGCTTTAAAGTAGGCGTAAGTGAAGCTTTTTTACACGCTTGTGCAGTCCTTTTAATCTCTTGCCCTTGCGCCTTAGGGCTTGCAACTCCTATCGCTTTAATCACCGCTCAAGGTGCGGCGATGAAAAATTTTATCCTAATCAAAAACCCTGCTGCTTTAGAAAATTTAAATAAAATCAAGACAGCTTTTTTTGATAAAACAGGCACCTTAACGCAAAATAGTTTAGAACTTTTTAGGCACAATTTAAATGCTAAAGATTTTCAAATGCTAGCCTTAATCGAAAGTTCAAGTTCTCATCCTATCGCTAAGGCTATCTTTGAAGCTTCTAAGATAAAAGCTCAAATTCTAAAAGGAAGTAGTGAAATTTTTATAGGCAAGGGTGTAAAATACATAGAAGAAAATAAAGAATACTTGCTAGGAAATTTAAAATTTATGCAAGAGAGTGGAGTAAAAAATTTAGAAAAGGCAGATGAATTTTTACAGAGTTTAAAAGAAGAAGCTTTAATTTGTGTGTATTTTGCTAAAAATGGTGAGTGCTTAGGGGTGCTTACTCTAAAAAATACCTTAAAAGAAGGGGCTAAAGAGCTTATAGAGGATTTTAAAAAGCAAAAAATTCAAAGCATTATTTTAAGTGGAGATAATGAAAAAAGCGTACAAAGTGTCGCAAATTTATTGGGTATTGCTGATTTTAAGGCAGGATTGTTGCCTGAAGAAAAATTGCAAATCATTAAAGAGCATAAGCAAAATTCACTTTTTGTAGGAGATGGGATTAATGATGCAGCTGCTTTAAATTTAGCAAGTGTGAGTATGAGTTTTAAAGAAGGAAGTGATTTAGCTAAAAATGCTGGAGATTTTATACTTATGAAAGATGATTTAAGGCTTATTTCTTGGTGTTTTAAGCTTGCTAAAAAGACAAAAAATATTATTAAGCTCAATCTTTTTTGGGCGTTTTTTTATAATATTCTTTGTATTCCCATAGCCGCAGGCTTTGTGCCTTTCATCACTTTAAGTCCTCATTTAGCAGCACTTGCAATGTGTTTTAGCTCACTTTGTGTAGTGCTTAATTCTCTAAGACTTAGAAAAGTCTAAGCTTTAGAGACTTAGTTTTCTATTTTGGGTTCGCCAAAATATTCTCTTAAAGCTTCTTTTGTATCCTCTTGAGGATCAAATTTCTTTGCTCCTTGTTTTAGCTCATTAAAAGAAGAGTGAAGATCTATTTTTTTAGGAGCTTGTGCTTCATTATTTTGTTGAGGCAGTTCTTGGGTTAGGGATTGTAATTTGCTCTCATCTATAATGATTGCTTTTTGCACGACAATTTTAGCATTAGAGCCAAAATGATTTCTAAAAAGTTCTTGAATGAGTTTAAAGCCCTTATTAAGCTTATCGCGGTTACTTCCTTGCGCATTTGAACTAATAGTTAAAATTTCATTTTCATAACTTATAAATTGAGTGCTTTGTTTAAAGCATTCTCCAAGTTCATAATCTCTATCGTAGATTTTTTCAAGTAAAATTTCGTATGCATTTTTAATCGTTGAAGATTTTTGAATCTCTAATACTATAGGGGTTTTCACCTCTTGTTTTTCTAGATTAGAATTTGTATTTGTAAGGTTTTTTTGAATTTCATTAATTTGCGTATCGATTTCTTTTAAATGACTTGCTTCCATCATCATAAAAGCCATCACACAAAGCGTAAAGCCATCATCATCACAGATGAGATTTTTTGCTCTTGCTAGGATACGGAAAAACCTTTCATAAATGAGAGTTGAAAATTCACTGCTTTTTGCAAAAAAACTTTCTTTTAGATAAAAAAGCATTTCATCGATCACGCTTGAGGCTTCATAGTCTTTAAGCTCTTCTAAAAAATCAAAAACTCTATCCTTGTTTTTGGTTAAAATGGCATGGTAAAATTCTTTGATTTTAGCAGGATCTAAAAAACCCAACATATCAGTAATCTTACTCGTGCTTATATCATTTTGGCAAAAGATAATAGCTTGATCAAGCAAGGTAAGAGTATCTCTTAAAGAGCCATTTCCACTTCTTGCGACAAATTTCAAGGCTTCTTCTTCAAATTTGACATTTTCCTTGTTTAAAATTTCTTTTAAATGATTTAAAATTTCATTTTGTGGAATTTGTTTGAAGCGAAAATGTTGTGTCCTTGAAAGCACGGTAGCGGGCAATTTCAAAGGATCGGTGGTCGCTAGGATAAATTTCACATAGCTTGGAGGTTCTTCTAGTGTTTTTAAAAGTGCATTAGCAGCTTGAGGTGTTAGCATATGCACTTCATCGATGATAAAGATTTTAAATCTTGCCATAGAAGGGGTATATTTAGTTTGTTCAATAAGAGCTTGTATGTCTTCTAGCCCGCGATTGCTAGCGGCGTCCATTTCTATGATGTCTATATGTTTACCTTCAAGTGCGGCAAGGCATTGTTTGCAAGTTCCACAAGGAGTATCACTTGGGCCATTATCACAAACTAGAGCTCTAGAAAAAATTCTGGCACTTGAAGTTTTACCGCTTCCGCGTAAGCCTGAAAAGAGATAAGCATGAGCTAGGCGATTGTGATTTAATGCATATTTTAAGCTTGTACTGACTGTTTTTTGTCCTATGAGTTCATCAAAGGTTTTAGGTCTGTATTTAATCGCTAAGGCTTGAAGCATCTCTACTCATTCATAATAGATAAAAGTTCTACATTGTCTTTAGTTTTTAACATTTTTGAATAAAGAAATTTAAGCGCTTCGATATCATCCATTTGAGAAATCGCTGAACGAATAGCCCAAATTTTTTGTAGTTCTGCCACTCCTTGTAAAAGTTCTTCTTTTCGAGTTCCAGATTTGATGATATTAATCGCAGGATAAATTCTTCTATCTGAAATATTTCTATCTAAGACTATTTCGCTATTACCCGTTCCTTTAAATTCTTCAAAGATCACATCATCCATTCTTGAACCTGTGTCGATAAGTGCAGTTGCTACTATGGTCAAAGATCCGCCATTTTCTATATTTCTTGCTGCACCAAAAAAGCGTTTAGGTTTATGAAGTGCATTAGCATCTACCCCACCACTTAGTACCTTTCCACTGCTTGGAGTTGCAGTGTTATAAGCTCTAGCAAGCCTTGTGATACTATCTAGCAAAATGATAACATCTTTGCCTGTTTCTACCATTCTTTTTGCTTTTTCGATAACTAGTTCTGCCACGCGAACATGATTATAAGCAGGCAAATCAAAAGTAGAGCTAAACACTTCACCCTTTACACATCTTTGCATATCAGTAACCTCTTCAGGTCTTTCATCGACTAAAAGAACGATTAAATGCATTTCAGGATGATTTTTAGCAATCGCACTTGCTAGCTCTTTCATAAGTTCTGTTTTACCCGTTCTTGGCGGTGCTACGATGAGTCCGCGTTGTCCTTTACCTATAGGGGTAAAAAGATCTAAAATTCTTCCAGTTAATTTCATAGCATCGTATTCGAGTTTGATTTTTTCTGTTGGAAAAATAGGAGTTAAGTTATCAAATAAAGGTCTTTCTTTAGCTTCTTGCAAAGGCAAATAATTAATCGCTTCTATTTTCAAAAGAGCATAGTATTTTTCCTGATCCTTAGGCTCTCTAACTTGTCCAGTTACTATATCGCCCACGCGTAGAGCAAATTTACGAATTTGTGAGTTTGAAACATAAGCATCATTGACACTATCGCTTAAATTTGAATCCATACCCCTTAAAAAGCCATAACCTTCTGAAGAAATTTCTAAAATTCCTGTAAAAAGGATAAAACCACCCTTTTTGGTTTGGGCTTTTAAAATTTCAAAAATGAGTTCTTGACGGCGAAATTCTCTAGGATTTTCTATCTCGCATTCATTAGCTATTTTAACTAGGTTTTCTAAGTCAAGTAGTTTTAAGTCTTCAATTTTATAACCCTCCACTGGAATGTGGGTTCTTTGATGTTGTTTTTTTTCTTTTTCCATAAGTCCTCGCAAGAAAGCAGTAATTTTGTAGCAAATTAAAACCGTGATTTTAGTAAAAAAATATACTTTTTGTCAAATTTGTCTATAATTATAAAAAATATTTTTTTAAAGAATGATTATGAAATGTGAACATTGTAGACTAGATTATCAAAAATCTCAAATGATAGAAGCTAAGGGTAAATTTTTTTGCTGTAGGGGCTGTTTGAGTGTTTGGGAAATTTTACATGAAAGTGGCTTAGATGAATTTTACGAAAGATTGGGCAATAACGCACTAAAGCCAGTTAGCTTGGAATTTTCTAACAAAAATTATGATGAGTTTATCACCAAAACCAAAGAGGGTTTTAGCGAAATTTATCTCATGATACACGGCATAGAATGCTCCGCTTGTGTTTGGCTTAATGAGAGAGTTTTAACCAAACAAGAAGGAATTTTGGAGTTAGATATCAATCATCTTTCCCATAAAGCACGCATTGTTTTTGATGAACAAAGTGTTTCTTTGGCGCAAATTTTAAATCTTATCGAAAGTATAGGATATAAAGCCAGTGCTTATGATCCATCTAAAAATTCCAAAAAAGCAGATTTGATCAAGCGAGAATTTTACTCTAAGCTCATAGTTGCCATTGCTTGTGTGATGAATATCATGTGGATAGCAGTAGCAAAATATGCGGGATTTTTTAGCGGTATGGATAGGGATATTAAAGATATTTTAAATTTTGCTGAATTTATCCTTTGCTCTCCTGTGCTTTTTTATACAGGTTCAAATTTTTATAAAAGTGCTTTTAAAGCTCTAAAAATGCGTAGTTTAAATATGGATAGCTTGGTTATAAGCGGAGCAAGTTTGGCTTATGGATACTCTTTATGGGCGATGTTTTTTAGAGTAGGCGAGGTGTATTTTGATTCTGTGGCTATGATTATTTGCTTTGTTTTTATAGGTAAATATCTTGAAATGTTTAGCAAAAAACGCGCTTTGGATACAGTAGATGGCCTAAATGATTTTTTACAAAATGAAGTTTTGGTTTTCAATGGCAAAGATTTTGAGCCTAAAGATGTTCAAAAGGTCAATATCGGAGATAGGATTTTACTTAAAAGTGGGGATAAAATTCTCATAGATGGAATTTGCAAAAAGGGTGAAGCAAGTATCGATACTTCTTCTTTAAGTGGCGAAAATGAGCCTTGCTTTGTGGGCGTGGGTAGTGTTGTAAATTCAGCTTGTATTGTGCTAGATGGAAGTATAGAATATGAAGCAAATAAGCTTTATAAGGATTCTAAATTAAATCAAATCATAAGGCTTTTGGAATTTGCTAGCACCAAAAAAGCTAGACTTGAAAGCTTGGTTTCTCAAATTTCTGCTTATTTTTCTCGTACCATTTTAACTCTTGCCTTGCTTTGTTTTTTCTTTTGGCTGTTTTATCATCAAGAAAGTGTTGAAATTTCACTTGTTCATGCGATTTCTGTTTTAATCATTGCTTGTCCTTGTGCTCTAGCTTTAGCTACTCCAGTAAGCAATCTTATCGCTTTGGGTCAGGCTTTAAAAAGAGCGATTTTATTTAAGGATTCAAGCGTGGTTGAAAAACTTTCAAAATGCGATATAGCAGTATTTGATAAAACAGGAGTTCTTACTCAAACCCAATTAAAAATAGCTGAAGTTTTTTTAGATGAAAGGCTAAATTTAAATGAGTTTTATAGCTTTGTATCGCTTTCAAATCATCCTATTGCTAAAAGTGTAGCGCAGTTTTTACAAGATAAAAATGCAAGGCTTTTAAATTTGGATTTTAAGGGTTTGAGCAATATTCAAGCAAAGGGCATTAAAGCTTGTCTTGATAATACTTTATTTTTGGGCGGAAGTTCGAAATTTTTAGAAGATAATGGGATAAAATGTAAAAAAGAATTTAACAATTCTCATTTTATCTTTGCGCGTGATAATGAAATTCTTGCTTATTTTGAATTTTCAAGCGTATTAAGAGAAGGTGCTAAAGAGCTTATATCTTATCTTAAACAAGCTAAGATTGATACGATGATTTTAAGTGGAGATAATGAAAGAGCGGTTGAAAAAATTGCCAAAGAATTAGGAATTACTTCTTTTTATGCTTCCTGCTTGCCTCAAGATAAAATGCAAGCAATTGAAAATTTAAGTCATAAGAAAAAAGTTTTATTTGTAGGCGATGGAGTCAATGATGCCTTGGCTTTAAAATATGCTGCTGTGGCAATATCTTTGCGAGAAGGGAGTGATTTGGCGATTGAAAATAGTGATATTTTGCTTTTAAAAAATGATTTGCTTTCTTTAAAATACGCCATTAAGCTTTCTAAGGATACTTATAAAATTATCAAGCAAAATTTAATCCTTTCTTTAGCTTACAATGCTTTTACCATACCTTTGGCATTTTTAGGTTTAATTAATCCTTTAATTGCAGCGCTTTCTATGTCTTTTAGTAGTATAATGGTGATTTTAAATGCTTTAAGGATAAAAAATGAATAGTGTAATCATGATGATGATAGGGGTTTCAATACTGGGTTTTTTTATTATACTGGCTACCTTGCTTTGGGGGATAAGGACTAAACAATTTGATGATGATTATAAATTTACTACTCTAAATGATGATGAGGATGCTTTGCGCGATGCTATAGAATTAGAAAAAAGAAAAAAAGAAGCTTTAGAAAAGAGAAAATAAAGGCTTTCTAAATTTTGAAAGCCTTAAAATTATAAAGTTTCGATATAAGCTTCGATAGCTTTGAAATCTTCTTCAGTTAAACCTTTAAGGTTGATTTTCATGATAGCGCCTTGTCCATAAGCATTTCTTTTACCTTCTGAGTATTCTTTCATATATTGAAGTCTTTCAGCTGAAGAGATGCTTTTTAATGCTGGAACTTTATTTAGATAAACTTTATCTGCTTTTGCGCCGTGGCATACTGCACATTTTTTAAAAAGTGTAGCTCCATCTGCGGCGAAAGCTGATACGCCAAGACATGCTAAAGCGGAAACTACTAATAATTTTTTCATTATATTCTCCTTGAAAAGTTTTAATACATAATAATTATATATTTTTAACTTTAACATTTTTCTTAAAAATATCAAAATGTTTATTTTCTTTAATTTGAATTATATTATAATATATTCTATGAAAAGAAAAGCGTTATTTTTAGATAGGGATGGCATTATAAATATAGATAAAAAATATATCTATAAAATTCAGGATTTTGAGTTTTGTGATGGAATTTTTGAGCTTTGTAGATATTTTTTAGCGCAAAAATACTTGCTTTTTGTAGCCACAAACCAATCAGGCATTGCAAGAGGATATTACACCCAAGAAGACTTTTTTAAGCTTTGTGATTTTATGCTTAATGAATTCTTGAAAGAGAATATAAAAATTGATAAAATTTATCATTGTCCTCATTTGGAGGGTTGTGAGTGTCGCAAGCCTAAGGCAGGGATGCTTTTAAAAGCTAGGGAAGAATTTGATATAGATATGGATAACTCCATTTTTATAGGGGATAATCTTAGCGATATGCAAGCTGGAAAAAATGCACAAATTGGTACTTTGTGTTTGGTAAATGAAGAAGAAAAAGAAGGCGATTTTTTTAGACAATTTAAAAATTTAAACGAACTTTTAGATTTTTTCAAAAAAAAGGAAGATAGATGAAAATAGCAATCACAGGAGGCGCAGGTTTTATAGGTTCACAACTTGCCTTAAATTTACAAGATGAGCATGAAATTTTAATCATCGATAAAATGCGTAGTTATGCGACTTTTGAAAATGGAAATTTACAAAGTTTTGGGCACTTTAAAAATTTACTTGATTTTAATGGTGAGCTTTTTGTGGGTGATATTAACGATGAAAAGGTTTTAAAAAAAATCGAAGATTTTAAACCCGAAGTGATTTTTCATCAAGCAGCGATTTCAGATACAACGGTTTTTGATCAAACTAAGGTTTTACAGACGAATCTTAATACTTTTAAAGATTTTATAGAACTCAGCATAAAACTTCACGCAAAGCTTGTTTATGCTAGTTCAGCTTCTGTTTATGGCGATGCAAAAAGCCCACAAACCGTAGGCAAGGATGAAGAGCCTAAAAATCCTTACGCATTTTCCAAATTTATGATGGATAAGCTAGCTAAAAATTACTACGATAAAGCCCATTTGGTAGGACTTAGGTATTTTAATGTTTATGGTAAGGGTGAGTTTTATAAAAATAAAACCGCTTCGATGGTTTTGCAATTTGGCCATCAAATTTTAGCAGGAAAAAATCCGCGTTTATTTGAAGGAAGTGATCAAATTTTTAGAGATTTTACTTATATTAAAGATGTTATCAGTGCAAATTTAATCGCTCTTGAATCAAAATGCGGGGTTTATAATGTAGGAAGTGGAGTAGCAAGAAGCTTTCAAGATATAGTAGATATTTTACAAAAAGAACTTCATACAAATTTAACTTGCGAGTATATCCCTAATCCTTATGCAAAATCTTATCAATTTCATACTCAAGCAAAATTAGATGAAACTTGGGACTATAAGCCAAAATTCAGTTTAGAAGAGGGTATAGAGGATTATTTAGAAGAAATCAAAAGACTTTTTGAAAAGGAAGTAAATGCTTGAATTTTTAAGTGAGCAAAATCCAAAAATTCTTATCATAGGGGATTTTATGGTGGATAATTATACTTGGTGTGATTGTTCGCGTATAAGCCCTGAAGCTCCTGTTTTAGTAGCAAAAACATTAAAAGAGGATAAAAGACTAGGTGGAGCGGCAAATGTTTATGCAAATTTAAAAAGTCTAGGAGCAGATGTTTTTGCACTTGGTGTCGTGGGCGATGATAAGAGTGGGAAATTTCTAAAAGAAAATTTAAAAGGGGAATTTTTAATCCAAAAAGGACGCAAAACCCCTTTTAAAAATCGTATTATGGCGCACAATCAGCAAGTTTTAAGACTTGATGAAGAGGATACGAGTGCGATTTTGCTAGAAGATGAGCTTGTAGAATTGTTTAATAAAAGAATTAAAAATTTCAAAGCTGTGGTTTTAAGTGATTATGCAAAAGGAGTTTTAACACCTAAAGTCTGCAAAGCTTTTATCCAAAAAGCAAATGAGCTAAATATACCTATCTTAATCGATCCTAAAGGAAATGATTTTAGCAAATACAGCGGTGCAACACTTTTAACACCCAATAAAAAAGAAGCTCTAGAAGCTTTGAAATTTGAGAATTTAGAGGGTGAAAATTTAGAAAAAGGTATTAAAAAATTAAAAGAAGATTTTAGTTTGCGTTATTCTATCATCACGCTTTCAGAAGCAGGGATCGCTCTTTTTGATGAGAATTTGCGCATAGCTCCTGCTAAGGCTTTAGAAGTTTATGATGTAACCGGAGCAGGCGATAGCGTCATCGCTGTTTTGGCTTTTTGTTTGGCTAGCGGAGTGGAAATTTTTAAAGCTTGTGAGATCGCAAATGAAGCAGCGGCTATCGTAGTGAGTAAAATAGGCAGCGTGAGTGTGACCTTTGATGAGATGAAAAGTCTTAAACGCGTAGGTTTTGAAAAAAAGATCAAAACCAAAGAAGAGCTTTTAAAGATTTTGGAACAAAGCGATAAAAAGATCATTTTTACAAATGGTTGTTTTGATATCGTGCATTTTGGACATATAAAATATCTTGAAAAAGCAAAAAGATTGGGCGATATTTTAATCGTTGGTTTAAACTCTGATAAAAGTGTAAAAAGGCTTAAGGGTGAAGATCGTCCTGTAAATTCAGAATTTCAAAGAGCTTGTATGTTGGCAGCTTTTTATTTTGTAGATTTTGTAGTGATTTTTGATGAAGACACACCTTTAGAACTTATAAGCTTTTTAAAGCCTGATATTTTGGTTAAAGGAGCTGATTATAAAGATAAGCTTGTTGTAGGTTCAAATTTGATTTCAAGAGTTGAATTAATCGATTTTGAAGAAGGATTTAGTACGAGTAAGATTATAGAAAAGATTAAGGATAAAAAATGATAAATTTAGTAGAAAAAGAATGGCAAGAACATCAAAAAATCATTCAAGAAAGTGAAATTTTAAAAGGACAAATCGCTAAAATAGGCGAGCTTTTATGTGAATGTCTTAAAAAAGGTGGTAAAATTTTAATTTGCGGAAATGGTGGAAGTGCAGCTGATGCACAGCATTTTGCAGCTGAACTTAGTGGGCGTTATAAAAAAGAACGCAAGGCTTTAGCAGGTATAGCGCTTACAACCGATACTTCAGCGCTTAGTGCTATAGGAAATGACTATGGTTTTGAGTTTGTTTTTTCAAGACAAGTAGAAGCCTTGGGAAATGAAAATGATATTTTAATAGGCATTTCAACCAGTGGAAAAAGTCCTAATGTCCTAGAAGCATTTAAAAAGGCTAAAGAGTTAAATATGCTTTGCTTGGGGCTTAGCGGTAAAGGAGGCGGAAAGATGAATGAGCTTTGCGATCATAATCTTGTCGTGCCAAGTGATGATACGGCTAGAATTCAAGAAATGCATATCTTAATCATACACACGCTTTGTCAGATCATAGATGAGGGTTTTTAATAAGGATGTAAATGAAGAATATAATTTTAATAGATGCTCCTGGAGAATGGGTGGAAACTATTTTAGGGTTAAATATTAATATTTCTCTTATAATTACAAATCAAACTTCAAATATCAAGAAAAAATTTGGCAATGTTATAGAAAATATTTTTCCTAGAGATGTTAAAAATAAAGAATTTAATTCGGTTTATTTTTCGAATTACAACTTAAGCTATGAAGAGCTTGAAAAATATAGATCGACCCAGATTAAAGTTGAGCATTATTTACGTAGATTTTTAGTTAATGATGGTCTAATTCAATATTATTATCACATGGCTTTGGCATATTGGCTTGATTTTTTTAGTAAAAAGTCTATTGACATGGTTTTTTTAGGTACTGTTGAACATGGAGCTTTTTGGGATAGCATACTTATAGATATTGCTAAAAATTTAAATATTCCTATATTTATTATTTCTTATTCGGCTGGAGTAAGTATTAGTAGTGATAATGGAAATGAGGATATTGATATAAAACATATAGTACATTACAATAGTTTAAATTTTATTGATTTATCGAATATTGAAAATATAAAACGAGATGAAGATAAAGTGAGTATAGAAAAGTACATACATTTACTTAAACATACTCATAATAAGAGTTCTTCTTCTAAAATTATTTTTAAGAGTCCAATAAAATATTATTTTAATACAAGGATTAAAACATTATTTAGTACATGGTTATATTACTTAAGCACTTCTATGATTAAATACAATATAGAAAATAAAAAAGATAGTTTTATGCATCTAAGTAAAAGAGAGATTTTAAAACAATCATCTTTTATAGACTTATTGAGAAAGGTGTATTGTAATATTTCTAGAAAGTTTAATTTAAGTGGTGAGAAATATATCTATTATCCTTTACATTTGGATCCAGAGGCATCTATAATGGCTAGAAGTATTTTAACTTCACAAATTTTTATTATACAGTGGATATCTAGCGTGTTGCCTAAGGATTGGAAGTTATTGGTTAAAGAGCATCCGCACCAATTTTTTATTTATGAAAGACACAGATTTTATCTAAAAAATATTAATTATTATAGAGATTTTTCTTTTTATTCTCAAATTAAAGATTTACCCAATGTAGAATTTGTGGATATAAATATTTCTTCAAAAGAATTGATTGAAAAATCCCAAGCTATTGCTTCGATATGCGGATCTTCTTTAATAGAAGGGATTGCCTATAAAAAACCTATTTTAGTTTTTGGTAAATCTTTGAGTTTTGTCGAGTTGCTACAGGATTCTTTTGTAATTAAAGATAGAGAAGGATTGAGATATGCCATTGAAAAAATCAAAAATGGATTTACACCTCAGTATAGTGATTTGGAATTAATTATAAATAAATATACTTTTTTGAAAAATTCTAGAGCATTTGATAATAAAGATTTTTTTTCAAGTATTTTTAAGTATTTATTAAGTATCAAATTTTAATTTTTCTAAAACCATTTCAGGCTTTAAATCTTTCATGCATTTGTGGTGTTTTAAAGGGCAGATTTTTTGCATACAAGGCATACAAGCTAGATCTAAGTGTACTAATTTTGCGTTTTCATTTTGCCAAGGTGAAGTTTGAGTAAATTTCGTAGGGCCAAAAATAGCCACGGTTTTTACCTTATAAACCGCACTTATGTGCATAGGGCCACTGTCATTTGTGATGAAAAGATCGCAAAAAGCGATATTTTGACAAAGGGTTTTGATGGTAGTTTTGTTGCAAAGATTTTTCACTTTTATGTTTTGTTCTTTTAAAATTTGATAAATTTCATTACAAAGTTCTTGTTCGGCTTTTCCTGCGCCAAAGATTAAAATTTCATGACTTTGGCTGAAATTTAAAGCCACTTTAGCAAAATAACTCGCATCCCATCTTTTAGCGCTTCCAAAGCTTGCTCCAGGGTTTAAACCTAAGATTTTTTTGCCATTTTTTAAAACAATAGGATTTTGAAATTTTAATTTAAAAGGGAGTTTTAAATCCTTAGAATGAGCTTTGATATCTAGTGAATTTTCTATAAAATAAAGGTATTTTAAAACTTGATGTTCTTCTTTGTGCTTATTTTTGTCAAAAAAATATCTTTGTCTTGTTTTAAGAATATGCAAGATAATCTTAGAAGAAAACGCAGATCTAAAAGTGAAGCTAAGATCGATTTTATCAAGTTCTTTACGTAAAGATAGGGCTTGTTTATAGCGAGATTGTTTATTTTCTATGATGATTTTAGAATTAGGAAATTCTTTAAAAAGTGCTGTGGAAACCAAAGATCCATAAAGGATAAATTGAGCATTTTTAAAATGTTCTTTTATAGCGTATAAAGCAGGCGAAGCCATCACTGCATCGCCTAGCCAAGTGGGAAGATGTATAAAAATTTTCATAAATTTCCTAAACTTTGATAAAATTCTTTTTATTATTTTAACAAAATTTAGGAAAAATATGCCACAACTTTCGATCATAATCCCGCTTTTTAATTCTTGTGATTTTATCTTAAGAGCTTTACAAAGTTGTATAAATCAGACTTTAAGAGATATTGAAATTTTAGTTATTGATGATAAAAGTGAAGATGAGAGTGTAAAAATAGCCTTAGAATTTGCTAAAAAAGATGAGAGAGTGAAAATCTTTCAAAATGATGAAAATTTAGGCACTTTTGCGACTAGAAATTTAGGAGTTTTAAAATCTAGAGCTGATTTTATCATGTTTTTAGATAGTGATGATTTTTTAGCTTTAAATGCTTGCGAAGTGGCTTTAACCAAAATAAAACAAGGCTTTGATTTGCTTTGTTTTGATGCTTTTGTACATAGAGTTAAAACCAAACAATTTTATCGCTTTAAACAAGATGAAGTTTTTAATCAAAAGGAATTTTTAGAATTCTTAAGCAAACAAAGGCATTTTTGCTGGTCGGTTTGGGCGAAGTGCTTTAAAAAAGATATCATCTTAAAAATTTTTGAAAAAGTTAAAATCGATGAGCGTTTGAGTTACGGCGAAGATGTGCTTTTTTGTTATGTTTATTTTATGTTTTGTGAGAAAATAGCTGTTTTTAAAACTTGCATTTATCATTATGAATTTAATCCAAATGGAAGATATGAGAATAAAAATCAAGAAATTTTAAATCAAAATTATCAAGATAAAAAGAAAAGCAATGAAATTATAAAAAAACTATCAAAAGAGTTTTTACATGATGAATTTCATCAGAAATTATTTGAAGTTTTGGAGAGAGAAAAGGAAGGAATTATTAAAAGACTTACAATTTAAAAAACTTAAGATATATTTTTATTGTCTTAAGTTTTTTAGCGTTTCGTTGATTAAAGTAGAGCTTGTGCCTTTGGTATAAGGAAAATAAATAACTCTTACATTAACTTTTTTAAATTTTTCTTCCATAATATTCCAGTTTGGTGTATTAAACCAATCATCACCTACAAATAAAACATCAAAATGAAGTTTTTCCCACATTTGATATTTGTCTATATTTTCTTGCGGGATTGCAGCATCGACATATTTAATACTTCTTACAATTTCAATGCGTTCAGAAAAAGGGATTACAGATTTTTTATTTTTATATTGCACTAATTCATCTATAGTAACTCCAACAATTAGTTTGTCACACAATCCTTTAGCATTTTTTAATAAATTGAGATGACCTATATGAAACAAATCATAAACACCTGAAGTATAGCCTAAAGTTGTCATTTTTATAATTCCCCTTTATCGTACATATTTAAAAAAGTTTCAAGACAATAAACAAGCCATTTTTGGTCTCCTGTAAGAATGTTAATATTTTCTGTTTTAAATTCTTTGCGTTTTGGTACATAGTTTTTTAACCATTGCTCTGTTGCTCTCGGCATAGGAATTTTATCTGGAATATTAAGGTTTGGATAGCGTTTGGAAAAAAGCTCCCTTATTAGATATTTAGGTTCACCATTTCTAATTCTTTGCAAATCAAGTGGAAATGCTAATTTCATATGTGAGTAAGGATCTAAATAATGAATATTTTCTTTTTCAAATGCATGCATATAAGAGGTATAAGATTCTATGTCCATTATATCTTTCATAAAAGCCATGAAGTCTATTTTATTGTTGTCGAGTTTGTATGGTTTATATACATCAGAAACATCTATATAATCTTTTAAGATCATTGAGGGTTCAATTGAGTTATAGCGTTTTATAAAAGAATCATAATCCCAATCTTGAGATAATAACTTATCCATTCCTCCAAAAACATAATCAGCTCCATCACCTACAATTATTCTTTCTATTCCTGCTTGTTTAGCAATCTTGCAGGCTTTAACAAGTTGTACTTCTATAGAGTGAAATGGTGTTTTATTGTATTGTAAAATTTCTGGGGTTAATTTTTCAAAGTCTTCCCAATACATTTCTATAATTTCATGATCAAGACAATAAGCATCTGCGTATTTTTTTGCCTGAGATGTTTCATCTATTGCACCATTGGCTATACATTTAAAGGTAAAAACCTTTGTGTTTTTAGGTAAATAAGATGCAAGAATAGCACTATCAATTCCTCCAGATAAAAGCAAAGCTGTTTTATTTGGTATATAAAAATCTTCAATTGTTTTTTTGATAACTTTTTCGATGTCTGTTATATTAAAAATTTCATATAATAAATTTTCTTTTTGTTGAAAGGTTTTGTGTTTTAACCCTTCAAAAAAATTAATATTCTCGTTTTTTATAAATCTAAAAGCTACATAATGACTCATGCAATAAATTTTATCAATTTTATTCATTTTGTTAACTCCATTTTGATAAAGTCCATTATACACTGTGTTGCATAAGGGTGATTGAACCTGATGTTTTCTTTTGCAAATTGTATCCTTTTTTCTTTTAAAAAATCCATATTTTTTATTACAATATTATCAATGAAATCAATAATATCTTTTTCTGTTTGAGCCATGTAAAGATGTTCAAGAACTTTTTTCCATTATTGGTAAATTCGTGATCTATTTGTTGTTTATTTTGAAAAATAAAACATTCAGGTTTATCTAGATATAAATATTCAGCAATAAAAGATCCACAATCGTGTATTAAGGCATCTGAGCGAATGAAACTTTCAAAATAGTCACCACCATTTTCATAACTAACATTAGCATAATTTGTAAGAGTGTGAATGTAGTTTTTAATTTGTTCTTTGCTCCATATTTTATTGTTTTCTAAATTAATAAATAGTAGCGGATGTGGTCTAAATATAAAATCAACATTAGGGTATATAGTAGGTAATTTTAAATAAAAATCGGAAAATCTTAAAAAATTAGATAATTGTAGTGCAAAATCTTTTTGAACAGTATGATGGGGAGCTAAAATGATTATGGGTTGCGTTTTTTTACTTAATTGGTTTTTGTTGTTTAAGCTATCCATTTTTGAATATCCAGAAAGTTTAAGATTCTTTACTTGATGCATTTGATGCTGTTTAATTGTTTGTAGAGTGTTATTATTTTCTACAAATATTTTCCAAAATAAACTATATTCAATTGAGCTAAAAATTTTGAGATTATATTGTAAAAATCCAGTATAAGAGTATGGAATATGAAAAGTTAGGGAATGTAAAGCGCAATATTTAATTTGATAAAATTTATGAGTTGCTGAATCATAAGGATTTGAAAAACAAATCAAATCCATTTCTTTTCCAAGATCTTCAAAAGTTTTTGAGCTGAAATTATATGACAAAAATACATTTGTGTAGATAGAACTAAAGGTATTGTAGGTTTTAGTCATTTGAAAATACATATTTTCCTCGCCTTTTGTAATATCTGGAATAACAATTAAATGTGTATTGAATAAAGAATTTTTATTCATATTCTCAAATAATGTTTTGGCGGGAAAAATGCTATCATACATAACAAAAAAAGCTATATTTAGTTTTGATATTTTCTTTGATTTTATTTTTTGTTGAATATCAAATTGTGTTTGTTGAATTTTTTTAATATATGGTATATATAAAAGATTTTCTATTTTTTGTCTTATTTTTTTTCGAATTTTTCTTATGGGAATCCAAAAAGTAAAAAATTTTGCAATTTTGCCTCTTGTCAATTTTAGCCTTTGTGGTATAATGCAATTTTATAAAATTATAGCAACATTATTATAATAAAAATTTTAATAGTTTTAAAAATTTTTTGAAATAGTTTTTATATTTTGAAGCTTTAAGAAAGTAAAATAAATGTATAATATTATATTTAGTGCTGATGAAAATTATATAAAATATACTGCAGTATTAATTACTAGCATTATTAAAAATACTGATGCTAATAACGACTTTTTAAATAATATTTATCATTTTCATATATTAAGCGATTTTTTAAGTGATAGCATAAAAGAAAAATTAGATAAATTACAAAATGGGCTAAGTAAGATTTATCCTTGTAAAATATCAATTCACATTATGAAAGATGATGAATTTAAAAATTTTCCAAGTTCAGGTGCTGCACATAGTTTAAAACTTCCTTATTATAGATTGAAATTTATTTCTTTGTTTGATGATAGCATTGATAAGTGTTTGTATTTGGATTCTGATATGCTTTGTATGTGTGATATTAGAGAGCTTTTTTGCATAGATTTAAAAGATAATATTATAGCAGTAGTAGGTGATCCAGGAAGCAAGAAAGCAAAAATTAAATTTATAGAAAATGGTAAAAAAAGAGTTTTAAAATTTGATGAAAATTATTTTAACTCAGGATTTTTGTTAATTAATGTTAAAGAATATAAAAAAGCTTTTATTGAGCAAAAGTGTGAAGAATTAGCTAAAAATTGCGTTTATATTAAAGCAGCTGATCAGGATTTATTAAATGCAACTATTTCCAAGGATAAAATTTTAAAACTTGATTTTGCTTATAACTTTAATATTATCACACTTTTATATACTGTATGCAAAGATGAAAAGAAAAATAGATTAAATTATACAAGAAAAGAATTTATTCAAAGTATGAAAAATCCAAAAATATTGCACTATGGTGAAAAGCCGTGGAGATTTTTACATTCTTATAAAGATTTTTATGGAAAAAATATTAATGATTATTGGTGGGATATAGCAGAGGTAACACCTGTTTTTAAAGAAGAATTATTAAAACAAAAAAAAGAAATAAAAGATTATTTACTTTATGCAGGACTTGGTTATACCTTATATTATTTTTGTAAAAAATATCAAATATTTAGTATAAAAAAACTTCTTAAAACAGATAAGGATAAAGAGTTAATGGAGTTCGCAAAAGATTTAAATGATGAAAAATATGGGCTTTATTGTATGCTTGGAGAAATGGTTTTGTATGCTAGAAAGCATCAAAAAGGCGTAATTAATATTATTTTAAAATCATATAAAATGATTAAAATGTATGAGAAATACGCCCACAAATCAAAATTTTAAGAATTGATAAGTTTTATCCATTTTTTCATAATTACTTCTTTGCTAAATTCTTTTCGCACTTTTTCTTTGGCATTTTTACCAAATTTTTTTCTCAAATCTTCATCCTGCATTAAAATTTGAAGTTTATTTGCAAATTCTTGCAAATTTCCATCTTCTATCAAAAAGCCACTTCTTTTATTATCTATAATTTCTTTGGGTCCTGTTTTTACATCAAATGAAATACTAGGAATAGAATAATTTGCACTTTCTATTAGCACCATACCAAAACTTTCAAAATAACTGGTCATAACATAAATACTTGCTTTCAAGTATTCTTCTTCTATATTTTTATTAAAAGGTAATAAAACAATAGAGTGTTCCAATTTTTTTGTTTTGATTTTGCAAAATAATTCTTCTTTTAGAGCACCATCTCCAACAATATGAAGCTTCCATTCTTTGAAACTTTGATTTTTTTGCACTATTTCCCAAATATCAACGAGTCTTAGAAAACCTTTTTGGTCTTCTTTGGTTATTCGACCTATACTTAAAATTATTTTTTGATTAAGAGTGGGAGTTTTATTTGTGATTGTTGGTGTAAAATTAGGTATATAAGAAACATTGTTGTGGTATTGTTTCCAAATTGATAGTTCGTGTAATGATAAAATTATTAAGTTGTCAAAAAAATTATTTCTTAATTGGTAGCGTTTAAAAATCTCATGAATGAGTTTTATATGCTTAGTATTTTTATTTTTAAAAAAGGGAAATTGAGAACAGTTATTGTAAATCATAATATCCGCATATTTGTATTTTTGCTTTAAAATATAGCTTTCATAGTATTTATAGTAGAGCTTATAAAAAGGTTTTTTAAAGACTTTACTTCTTGAGATTATGTGAAAGAAGCTTATTTGTATATTTTTATGCACTTCATAAGCTAAATTTTCTTTACTCTTATAAAAACTTAAAATTTCTACACTATAACCTAATTCATTAAAGGCATTTGCAAGATTGCAAACAACTCTTTCAGCACCACCTCCTATAGTAATATCGCCAATGAGTAAAACTATTTTCATATGTTCTTCCAAGAAATCTTTTTGTTTTTAATAGTATCTAAATAAATTTGATGATTGCTTTCAAGCATTTTTTTGCTATTTTCTTTGTGATAAATATGATAAGCAATAGCTTTAAATTTTAAGCGTCTAAAAATGCCTTTATTAAATAAAAATCTAGCTACAAATTCACTATCTTCTCTACCCCAACCAATAAAATTTTCATTAAAACCATCAAGCTCATCAAAATCAGTTTTAAAAAAACTCATATTACAGGTTTTACTGCCCCTTACTATTTCCTTGGTATCAAAAAATTTTTGCTCTATTTTTGAAAATTTATAGATAATTTTAGCTAAAAAAGAATTTTTAGAACTTTTAAAATCTTTTTTATTAAAAGCTAAACTATAATTATTGTTTTTTAAGATTTCTTCGCTTTCATTTTTATTTAAAATTACTCTTGAACCTTGTAAAATTACTTTGCGTTTTGCAAATTCTAAATGATTTTTTACAAAGTCTTTTTCTAAAATCATATCACCATCAATTAAAATTATATATTCACTTTTAGAAGCTTTAATAGCATTATTTCTACTTTTTGCAGCACGAAAACCCTCATCTTCTTGCCAAATATGTTTTAATACACAAGGAAAATCTTTTTGATATTCTTCAATAAGCCTTGCTGTATCTTCTTTGCTACCATCATCTGCGATTAAAACTTCATTGGGTAAAAAGGCTAGATTTTTAACACTATCAAGCACTAATTTAAGGCGTTCTTTTTGATTATAAGTTGTTATTATTAAAGCGCAAGTTTTTGGCTTTTGCTTTTTTAGCTCATATAGTTTCATATATTTAAAAAAAGCTCCCAAACCATTACATACACTTATGATAAAGCCTTTATATCCGTAAAAAATTCCTTTTTTTAAAACATAATTTCTAAAAAAAGTCCAAAACCCACGCACCAAAGCCTTGCAAATTCCACTTTCTTTGTGTAAATTTTGCAAAGCCCAAAGCTTGGAGTATTTTTGAAGTTTGTCAAGCAAGTCATCAATACTTTCAAAAGCAAAATGCCTTAGTCCATTTTTAAGATAAATTTTGTGAGTATTTGGGTATAAGATCAAGCTTTCATGGACTAAGTTTTCATTAAATTTTGTATGTTTTTTATTAAACACTCTTAAAACATGATCAGGCCACCAGCCACAAGCTTTTATCCATTCTCCTTTGTAAAGGTTTTTGCGCGTTAAAGCTAGGATATTTTGCTCTTTAAATTCAAGTTTTTTTAATTCTTCTTTGGCTTCGTTTTCTAAAATCTCATCCGCATCTATGTTTAAAATCCATTCATTTTTAGCATGGCTTAAAGCAAGATTTTTTAAAGCTCCAAAGCCTATAAATTTGCTTTCGTAAATGTATAAATGCGTAAAATCTTTTTGAAATTCTTTGGCAATTTTTAAGGTATCATCGGTGCTTTCATTGTTTAAAAGTATGATTTCTCCAAATTCTTTTAAAGAATTTAAACATTCAAAGAGGGTATTTTGAGCATTTTTAACTATGATGATAACGCTTATTTTTTCAAGATTCATTTGATACCTTTGTAAAGTTTTTCATCATAGCTTGCAAAACGACGATGAAAGAAAAAATACTCATCAGGCTTAAATTGGATCATTTCTTCACAAGTTTTTGCTTGGTATTTTGTAAGTTCTTCTAGGCTAGAGTTTAAAGGATCAAGGGTTTTGAAAAATTTAATGTGAAATTTTTCATCCTCTCCTTGATAAATATAAGCAGGTATGATCAAAGCTCCTGTTTTTTTGGCTAAGATGCTAGCTCCTGCTTGATAATTTACTCTTTTACCAAAAAAATCAAGCCTAACCCCTTCATTATCGGTGCAATTTTGATCTGTAAGTATGCCAAGTGCACGCTTGTTTTTAATAGCACTTAACATTTTTCTAAGTCCACCTTTTTTATCGATAAGCTCTATGTCAAATTGAGTGCGATTTTTAGCTAAAAGTTCGGTCATTCTTTGACTTTTGAGTTGTTTACCCACTATGGAAATCGCTCCAAATTTAGCAGCATAAGCAAGACTTAAAAGCTCCCAATTTCCATAATGAGCAGTAGCGAAAATCACCCCTTTTTGCTCCTTTAAGGCTTGGGTTAAAATTTCTTCATTGTCAAAGACGACTTTAGCTAAAATTTTTTCTTTACTTGTGTTTTGGTTTTTAATGCAATCTAATCCAAATTTGGCAAAATTATTATAAATTTTAAAAGCAAGTTCTTTTCTTTCATTTTCATTTTTATAGGGAAAGCAAAGTTTTAAATTTATATCTATGATTTTTCTATGTTTTTTATCGAGTTTAAAAACGATCTTTGAAACACAAAAAGCAAGGAAATTTAAAATAAAATGAGGCATAGTATAGACTAAAAATTTAAGTATATAATAAGCACTAAGGTAAAGATAATCTTTATTCATCTCCGAAAAGTTCCTTGACAAGTTTTAAGATATCCTCTTCTTCGATAGTACTTATACAAAAGTCGCTTTTATCAAGATGTTTTGCATTTGTGATTTTTTTACCTGTATCGATAATTTTATTGATATTGGTTTTAAAAGCATTGCGGTAGCTTGGCGTTGCACCAAAGATGGTTATAGAAGGCCTATTTAAAGCAAAAGCTAGATGCGTTGGGCCGCTATCATTTCCTATGATTAAATCCATGGATTTTGTAAAAACTATCAATTCTTCAAGACTAAATTTAGGAGCTATTTCTATATTGTCTTGACTTATAGCGCCTAGCTCTATGACTTCTTTAGCAAATTCATATTCTTTAAGATTGCCCCAGCCTAAGAAAATTTTTATTTCAGGAAATTCTTTGATGATGAGTTTGCAAAGTAGTGCAAGCTTGGTTTTAGGATAGATTTTATTTTCTTCACTTGATCCCACATGGATGAGTATGTTTTTTTTATTTTTTGTAAGTTGCATTTTTTCGCTTAAGAGTTGTTTTAATTTTTCATCCACGCTAAAAACATCTTCTTTAAAAGCTAGATCTTTAGGATCAAAATACTTATTCAGCATGAAAGAAGTTAGACCCAGATATCTTACAAAAACATTTTCATTATAATCTATGTTTAATTTTTGGTTGTAAAAATTATGCGCAAAGCTTTCTTTAAGGCTGTTTTTATCAAAACCAAAATTATTTCTACTTAAAATTCTACTCACAATAGCCGATTTTACAAGCCCTTGAAGATCCATAACCGCATTATAATTATTTTTTCTAGCCTCTAAAAGTATTTTTAAACTTTGAATGATTTTTTTGTCCTTTAGAGGCAAAGCATAAAGTTTATCGATTAGGGGATGATTTTTGAGTATGCCTTCAAATTTTTCATCCACAAACCAATGAATTTCTATATCTTTTTTAAATTTTTTGATAAATTGTAAAACCACAGCACTTTGGATAATATCCCCAAGGGCTGATAAACGAATGATTGCTATTTTCATTAAAACCTAAAATTTTTAAATTTTTGCTATGATTTTAGCAAAATTATTTGAAAAAAGGTTAAAAATGATGAAAAATGAAGGTTATATTTGCATTTTTGATTGTGAAAGCATCCCAGATACGGATTTAATTCACAAAACTTTGGCTTTTGAAGGAGAAGATTTAGAAGTAAGCTTAAAAGCGCTAGAGTGGCAAAAAGAGCAAAGCGGAAGTGAGTTTTTACCCTTGCCTTATCATAAGATCGTAAGCATTTGCGCAGTTATTAGCGATCATTATGGAAAATTTATAAAAGTAAATAAAATCGATGGAGAAAATGAAAAAGAAATGATCCATAATTTTTTTGCTTTCATTGAAAAATACGAGCCAAAATTAGTCAGTTTTAATGGTAAAAATTATGATATGCCTTTACTTGTTTTAAGGGCTTTAAAATACAATATCAAAGCGGCTAATTATCTTGATACACAAAGTGATAAGTGGAATAATTATAAAACTAGATTTTCAGAATTAAAACATTGTGATTTGTTTGAAAGTTTTGGTTCGACAAGGGGTTTAAAGCTTGATACGATTTGTGCTATGGCAGATTTACCAGGTAAATACGATGTGCATGGCGATGAGGTGATGAAGCTTTATTATGAAGATAAGATTGAAAAAATTCACGAGTATTGCGAAAGTGATGTTTTAAACACCTATATGCTTTTTTTAAAATACGAATTGATCAAGGGTAATGTAAGCGATGAGGATTATGCTTATTTTTTAAATTCTATGAGTGAATTTTTAAAAGCAAAAAAAGCAAATCGTGCCTATGTGGAAATTTTTTGTAAAGCTTGTGAAAATGAAATTTCTAAGATGAAAATTTAATCGTTAAAATAAATATATTAAAATTGATTTTTAATTTTAAATCATCGAGGTAAAAAATGAAAATTCTTATTAGTGGTGGTGCAGGTTACATCGGCTCTCATACTTTAAGGCAGTTTTTAAAAACAAATCATGAAATTTGCGTTTTAGATAATCTTTCTAAGGGTTCTAAAATTGCTATTGATGATTTGCAAAATATAAGAGAATTTAAATTTTTTGAGCAAGATTTAAGTGATTTTGAAGGCGTAAAAGCACTTTTTGAAAGGGAAAAATTTGATGCAGTGGTGCATTTTGCAGCGAGTATTGAAGTGTTTGAAAGCATGCAAAATCCTTTAAAATACTATATGAATAACACGATTAATACAACCAATTTAATCCAAACTTGTATCCAAACAGGGGTGGGTAAATTTATCTTTTCTTCTACAGCAGCTACTTATGGCGAACCTACAACCCCTGTTGTAAGCGAGAATAGTCCTTTAGCACCTATCAATCCTTATGGACGCAGCAAGCTTATGAGTGAAGAGGTTTTGCGTGATGCAAATATGGCTCATCCTGAATTTAAATACTGTATTTTAAGATATTTTAATGTTGCAGGTGCTTGTATGGATTATAAATTAGGACAGCGCTATCCTAAAGCGACTTTGCTTATCAAAGTAGCAGCAGAATGCGCAGCAGGAAAACGCGATAAGCTTTTTATATTTGGTGATGATTATGATACAAAAGATGGCACTTGTATAAGAGATTTTATCCATGTAGATGATATTTCAAGTGCTCATTTGGCGGCATTGGATTATCTAGAAAATAATGAAAGCAATATTTTTAATGTGGGCTATGGTCATGGTTTTAGTGTAAAAGAGGTTATTGATGCGATGAAAAGAGTAAGTAGAGTGGATTTTAAAGTCGAGCTTGCCCCACGCCGTGCAGGTGATCCTTCAGTTTTGATTTCTGATGCAAGCAAGATTAGAAATCTTACTTCTTGGCAGCCTAAATTTGATGATTTGGATCTTATTTGCAAATCTGCATTTGATTGGGAAAAGCAGTGCTAAAAAAAATATTTTTTATTTTGAGTAAAGAGGATAAAAAATTTTTATTCTCTTTACTGCTTTTTTCGGTTTTTATTTCTTTTATAGAAAGTTTTGCTATTTCTTTAGTGATGCCTTTTATTACTTTGGCTAGTGATTTTTCTTATTTTGATAGAAATAAGTATTTAATCCAGCTTAAAGACTATCTTGCTTTACCTGTTTTTGAGATTATAGTTTATTTTGGTGTTGTGCTTATTGTCTTTTATGTTTTGCGCGCTTTGTTAAATAGTTATTATTTTCACCTCTTAGCCCGCTTTTCAAAGGGTAGGTATCATACTATCGCTTATAAAGTTTTTGCAAAATTTTTAAATACAGATTATGAAAATTTTACTCAAAAAAATCAATCCGAAATTCTAAAGTCTATTACCGGAGAAGTTTACAATCTAAGCACTATGATTTCATCATTTTTGCTGATGATGAGTGAAATTTTTGTCGTGCTTTTACTTTACACTCTCATGCTTTTAGTAAATTATAAAATCACTTTATTTTTAAGTCTTTTTATGATTATAAATGCTTTTATCTTGATCAAAGTTCTTAGTCCTATCGTTAAAAAAGCAGGTCTTAAACGCGAAGAAGCGATGAAGAATTTTTTTGAAATTCTTAATACAAATTTAAATAATTTTAAATTAATAAAGCTCAAAACCAAAGAAGATGGCGTTTTAAATCTTTTTAAAACTCAAAGCGAGATTTTTGCTAAGGCAAATATCACCAATGAAAGCGTAAGTGCCATGCCAAGAATTTATCTTGAAGGGGTTGGCTTTTGTGTACTTGTTTTTATAGTGGTTTTTTTAGTATTTAAAAATCAAAGCGATATATCCGGAATTTTAGCGACTATTTCCATTTTTGTTTTAGCGCTTTATCGCTTGATGCCAAGTGCAAATCGTATCATTACAAGCTATCATGATTTACTTTATTATCGCTCTTCTTTAGATATTATTTATCAAATTTTAAAGCAAAAAGAAGAGAGTTTGGGTGAAGAAAAAATTGATTTTGATAAAGAATTAAGACTAGAAAATTTAAGTTTTGGATATAAAGACAAAAAGAATTTATTTACTTGTTTAAATTTAAGTATAAAAAAAGGCGAAAAGATCGCATTTATAGGAGAAAGTGGTTGTGGAAAAAGCACTTTAGTGGATATAATCATAGGACTTTTAAGTCCTAGAGAGGGTAGGGTGATTGTAGATAAAAATGAATTAAATATGAAAAATGTTAAGAATTATCGCCAAAAAATAGGTTATATCCCGCAAAATATCTATCTTTTTAATGACAGCATTGCTAAAAATATCAGCTTTGGAGATGAAGTAGATGAAGAAAAACTTCAAAGGGTGATTAAGCAAGCTAATTTAGAACATTTTGTGAAAAATTTACCCCAAGGAGTGCAAACAAAAGTAGGCGATGGTGGGAGTAATTTAAGCGGTGGACAAAAGCAACGCATAGCCATCGCAAGAGCTTTGTACCTAGATCCTGAAATTCTAGTTCTTGATGAGGCTACTTCTGCGCTTGATACTGAAAGCGAAGCAAGGATTATGGATGAAATTTATAAGATTTCTAAAGACAAAACCATGATTATTATTGCGCACCGTCTTTCAACCATCACGCGTTGTGATAGCATCTATCGTTTAGAACATGGCAAACTTTTTAAGGAGGATAAAAAGTGAAAATAACTTTTATCATAGCCACTTTAAATTCAGGAGGTGCTGAGCGTGTTTTAGCGACTTTAGCAAATGCGCTTTGCACTCAGCATGAAGTAAGTATCATCAAATTTCATGTGGGCGATTCTTTTTATAAACTTGAAGAAAATATCAAACTTATAACTTTAGAGCAATTTAGATTTGACACTTTATATCATAAAATCGCAAGCCGTTTTAAAAAATATCTGGCATTAAGAAAAGCTTTAAAAGAAAATGAAAGCGATGTTTTTATCTCTTTTTTAGATACGACAAATATTGCTTGTATTTTTGCTAAGATAGGATTAAAAACCCCATTAATCATAAGCGAACATAGTAATGAAGCTTATTTAAAATCTAAAATTTGGCGTTTTTTAAGACGCTTGAGTTATCCTTTTTGCGATGCTTTGACCGTGCTTGGAAGTAGTGATAAAATTTATTATGAAAAATTTGTAAAAAGGGTAAAACTTTTGCCTAATCCTTGTCATTTTAGCACAGAAATTTCTTTAAATGAGCATTTTGAAAAAGAAAATTTGGTGCTTTTTATAGGTCGTTTAGATCAAAATAAAAACCCTCAAATGTTTTTAAAAGCCATAGTGCATTTAGATAAAAAATTGCAAGAGGATTATGAATTTGTTGTGGCTGGTGATGGGGAATTAAGACAAGAGCTTGAATATAAGGCAAAATCTTTAGGCATAAGAGTGAAGTTTTTAGGGCGTGTTGAAAATGTAAAAGCGCTCTATGAAAAGGCTAAAGTACTTTGTCTTTGTTCTTTTGTTGAGGGTTTGCCAACGGTTTTGATCGAGAGTTTGTATTTTGAAGTGTGTAGAATTTCAACTTCTTATTATAATGGAGCTAAGGACTTAATTAACGATAATAAGGATGGATTTTTAGTGGGTTGTGATGATGAAATAGCTTTGGCTAGAAAGCTTGAGCTTGTATTAAAAGATGAGCAACTAAGAAAAAATATCGTTATAAATGCTAAAAAAAGATGTGAAGATTTTGAAATTTCTCATATTAAAAAGCAATGGCTTGAGCTTATTGATGAGGTTAAAAATGCCTAAACTTTCTGTTATAGTTCCTACTTTTAATCGTTCTTCATTACTTCAAAAGGCAGTTCAGAGTATCTTAAATCAAGACTTTAAAGACTTAGAAATCATTATAAGCGATGATAATTCTAGTGATGATACTAAAAGCGTTGTAGAGAATTTGCAAAAAAGTGATAAACGCATTAAGTATTTTTTAAATCAAAACTACAAACAAGGCCCTAATGGCAATAAAAACAATGGCTTGGATAAAGCAAGTGGTGAATTTATAACCTTTTTAGATGATGATGATGAGCTTTTACCCTATGCTTTGGGTGTTTTAATGCAAAAAGTAGATGAGGGTTATTCTCATGTTTTTGGAAATTGCCTTATAGAAAAAGAAGGAATTTTAAGTGATGAGTTTAGCGGTAGAGGTTTGCAAAAAGAGGATGAAATTTCTAAGAAAGATTTTTTAATGCAGCGTTTTAGTGGGGAATTTTTTTCTGTTTTTAAGGCTTCTTTGCTTAAAAATAAGCGTTTTAACGAGGAATTTTATGGCAACGAAGCCACGCTTTGGGTGAATTTATACGAAGAAAAAAGTTTTTATATCCATAAAGCTTTTAGAATTTATCGTGTTTTTAGAAAAGATAGTGTCACGCTAGGAGCGAGTAAAAATGCTCATAGGGTGCATTTGGGGTATTTAGAGCTTGCGAAAATTTTAGAAAATGAGTTAAAAGCTTCTGGGGATGATGATTATAGAAAAACTTGTGCGAGTTATTATAAAATGGCAGCGTATTATGCAAAATTAAGTGCAAATTATAAAGCACTTTATCATTGTTTGTTTAAAAGTTTGAGCATTAAAATCAATGCTCCTGCTTTGATATTACTTACTTTAAGTATAATTCCAAGTAAAATGATTGAAAAACTATCAAAAATTCGGGTGGCTTTATGCAAAAATTAGCGATTTTTATTTATTCTTTAGGAAGTGGGGGTGCTGAAAGAGT
Source organism: Campylobacter sp. JH23 (assembly GCF_017846595.1). Taxonomy (NCBI): domain Bacteria; kingdom Pseudomonadati; phylum Campylobacterota; class Epsilonproteobacteria; order Campylobacterales; family Campylobacteraceae; genus Campylobacter; species Campylobacter sp. JH23. Next base: position 197,633 of record NZ_JAEQBP010000004.1, read on the forward strand.
AGTGGCAACTTTACTTCCGATTTTAAGTTTGAAATTTGAAGTGCATTTGATTTTAATGAATGATAAAATTTCTTATGAAATTTCTGAATGCAAAATCCATTTTTTAGAGCGTTCAAAACCTAGTGAAAATCCTATTTTAAAATTTTTAAAACTTCCTTTTTTAGCTTTAAAATATAAAAAACTTTGCCAAAAATTAAATATCGATACAGAATTTGTTTTTTTAAATAGGCCTAATTATATTGCATTGATGGCAAAAATATTTGGCAACAAAACTCGCCTTGTAATCAACGAATGTACCACTCCAAGCGTGATGTATGCTAAAAACAATTTCAATTCTTTAGCCAATAAACTTTTGATTACTTTGCTTTACCCAAGGGCTGATTTGATTTTGCCTAATTCTAAGGGAAATTTAGAAGATTTATTGTGTAATTTTAAAATTGACAAAGCAAAATGTGAAATTTTATACAATGCTATAGATTTGGAAAAAATAGAACAAAAAGCACTTGAAGATATAAGCTTAAAGGATAAATTTATTTTAAGCGTGGGAAGGCTTGATGAGGGTAAAAATCATGCCTTGCTTATCCGTGCTTATGCGAGATTAAAAACAGATTTAAAGCTTGTGATTTTAGGCGAGGGAGTGCTAAAAGATGAGCTTTTGGCTTTGATTAAAGACTTGAATTTAGAAGATAAAGTTTTGCTTTTGGGCTTTGATAATAATCCTTACAAATATATGTCTAAGTGTGAATTTTTTGCTTTTGCTTCTGTGTTTGAGGGTTTTTCAAATGTTTTAATCGAAAGTTTAGCTTGTGGCTGTGCGGTGGTTTGCACTGATCATAGAAGTGGTGCAAGAGAGCTTTTTGGAGATGATGAATTTGGACTTTTAGTAGAAGTAAATAATGAAAATTCTATGTTTATGGGCTTAAAAACAATGCTCGAGGATGAAAATTTAAGAAAAGCTTATAAGAAAAAGGCCAAGGATAGGGCTCTTGATTTTGATAAAGCAAAAATCGCACGCAATGCTTTAAAATATTTATTAGGATAAGATATGTTAAAAAAAGAATACTTTAAAAACCCAACTTTTATTTTATTGGCTTTTATAATTTTAGCGTATGTCTTTAGTGTTTTATGTAGGTTTTATTGGATTTTTTGGGCAAGTGAGTTTAATGAATATTTTTTCAATAACGAGCTTATGATTATCTCAAATGATGGATATGCTTTTGCAGAGGGTGCAAGAGATATGATAGCGGGTTTTCATCAACCTAATGATTTGAGTTATTATGGTTCTTCGCTTTCAACGCTCACATATTGGTTTTATAAAATAACTCCTTTTTCTTTAGAAAGCATTTTTATATATATCAGTACTTTTTTATCTTCTTTGGTGGTTATACCTTTGATTTTGATTGCTAATGAATACAAACGCCCTTTAATGGGGTTTGTTGCAGCATTGCTAGCCAGTATAGCTAATAGCTATTATAACCGCACGATGAGCGGATATTATGATACTGATATGCTTGTTATAGTTCTTGCAATGATGATAGTTTTCTTTATGATAAGGCTGATTTTGAAAAAAGATTTATTATCTTTAATAACACTGCCTTTGTTTGTAGGAATTTATCTTTGGTGGTATCCATCAAGCTATACTTTAAATGTTGCTTTACTAGGACTTTTCTTTATTTATACCTTGGTTTTTCATATAAAAGAAAAAACGCTTTATATGGCTATTATCCTAGCTTCTATCACACTTTCAAATATAGCTTGGTTTTATCAAAGCGCCATCATTGTCATACTTTTTAGTCTTTTTGTTTTGCAAAATAAGCGTTTTAGCTTTGCTTTGCTTGGAATTTTAGGTTTGGCAACTTTGGTATTTTTGATACTAAGCGGTGGAATTGATCCTATACTCTATCAACTTAAATTTTATATTTTTAGAAGTGATGAGAGTGCAAATTTGGCTCAAGGTTTTATGTATTTTAATGTAAATCAAACCATACAAGAGGTAGAAAGTATAGATTTAAGTATTTTTATGCAAAGGATTAGCGGAAGCGAGCTTGTATTTTTTGTATCTTTAATCGGCTTTATTTTCCTTGTTAGAAAACATAAAAGTATGATTTTGGCTTTGCCGATGTTAGCTTTAGGATTTTTAGCACTTAAGAGTGGACTTCGTTTTACTATTTATGCAGTACCTGTTTTAGCACTTGGATTTGGTTTTTTAATGAGTCTTTTGCAAGAAAGAAAACAAAAAAACAATAATACCTATTGGTGGGCCAATATAGGCGTTTTTATTTTTACTTTTTTAAGTTTAATTCCTATGTTCTATCATATCAACAATTATAAAGCACCAACTGTTTTTTCTCAAAATGAGGCTACGAAATTAGATGAGCTTAAAAAAATTGCACAAAGAGAAGATTATGTAGTAACTTGGTGGGATTATGGATATCCTATTAGGTATTACAGCGATGTTAAAACTTTGGCTGATGGGGGTAAGCATTTAGGCAAGGATAATTTTTTCCCATCTTTTGTTCTAAGTAAAGATCAAGTGGCTGCTGCAAATATGGCAAGACTTAGTGTAGAATACACAGAAAAAAGTTTTTACGCCCCTTTAAATGATATTTTAAAAAATGATCTTTTACAAGCCATGATGAAAGATTATAATCAAAATAATGTGGATTTGTTTTTAGCTTCGCTTTCCAAGCCTGATTTTAAAATCAATATGCCAAAAACACGCGATGTGTATATCTATATGCCAGCTAGAATGTCTTTGATTTTTTCAACTGTGGCTAGTTTTTCTTTTGTGGATTTGGAGACAGGTGAGATAAATAAACCTTTTACTTTTAGTGCAGCTTATCCACTTGATGTTAAAAATGGAGAAATTTATCTTAGCAATGGTATTGCATTAAGCGATGATTTTAGAAGTTTTAAAATAAATAATAGTACTATATCCGTAAATAGTATCATAGAGATTAATTCTATCAAACAAGGTGAATATAAAATCACTCCTATTGATGATATGGCTCAATTTTATATTTTTTATCTTAAAGATAGCACCATACCTTATGCTCAGTTTATTTTAATGGATAAAACTATGTTTAATAGTGCTTATGTGCAAATGTTTTTCCTTGGAAATTATGATAAAAATTTGTATGATTTAGTGATTAATGCTAGAGATGCAAAAGTTTTTAAACTCAAAATTTAAAGGTTTTTACAATGAGAGTAGGCTTTTTAACTCACGCAGGAGCAAGTATATATCATTTTAGATTGCCTATAATTAAAGCTTTGATTGCAAGAGGAGATGAGGTTTTTGTCATAGTGCCACAAGATGAATATACTGAAAAATTAAAGGCTTTAAATTTAAATATCGTTGTTTATGAGCTTTCAAGAGCGAGTTTAAATCCTTTAATTGTTTTTAAAAATTTTTTACATCTTAAAAATGTTTTAAAAAACTTAAATTTGGATCTTTTGCAAAGTGGAGCTCATAAGAGCAATACCTTTGGTTTAATAGCTGCAAAATATGCCAAAATTCCTTATAAAATCGGTCTTGTTGAGGGACTTGGATCTTTTTATATAGACAAGGGTTTTAAAGCAAATTTAGTGCGTTTTGTTATCAATACTCTTTATAAACTTAGTTTTAAAATCGCTGATTCTTTCATCTTTGTAAATCAAGCTAATGCGGATTTTATGCGAAATTTAGGACTTAAGGAAAATAAAATTTGCGTGATTAAATCCGTGGGTATCAATCTTAAAAAATTCTTTCCTATGAGAGTGGAGCAAGAAGCTAAAAAAGCTTTTTGGCAAAATTTAAAAATTGATGAAAAGCCTATTGTTTTGATGATAGCTAGGGCTTTGTGGCATAAAGGTGTAAAAGAATTTTATGAAAGTGCAGAGTATTTAAAAGATAGGGCAAATTTTGTTTTAGTGGGCGGAAGAGATGATAATCCTTCTTGTGCGAGTTTGGAATTTTTAAATTCAGGCAAGGTTTTTTATTTGGGTGCTAGAAGTGATATAGTGGAACTTTTGCAAAATTGCGATATCTTTGTTTTGCCAAGCTATAAAGAAGGATTTCCAGTAAGTGTTTTAGAGGCGAAAGCTTGTGGCAAAGTTATTGTAGTAAGTGATTGTGAGGGTTGTGTTGAGGCAATTTCAAATGCTTATGATGGGCTTTGGGCTAAGACCAAAGATAGTAAAGATTTAATAGAAAAAATACAAGTTTTATTAGAAGATGAAAGTTTAAGAATCAATCTAGGTAAAAATGCAGCTAAGGATGCTTTACAATACGATGAAAATGTTATCGCGCAGCGTTATTTAGAACTTTATGATAGGGTGATTAAAAATGTATGAGAAATGGATAAAAAGAATTTTTGATTTTGTTTTGGCTTTGTTTCTTTTGGTGCTTTTTTCGCCTCTTATTTTAATCACTGCTTTGCTTTTAAAAATAACTCAAGGTAGTGTGATTTTTACTCAAAATCGTCCAGGTTTAAATGAAAAAATTTTTAAAATTTATAAATTTAAAACCATGAGTGATGAAAGAGATGAAAAGGGCGAGCTCTTAAGTGATGAGTTGCGTTTGAAGGCTTTTGGGAAGATTGTTAGAAGTTTAAGCTTAGATGAGCTTTTACAGCTTTTTAATGTATTAAAGGGTGATATGAGTTTTGTGGGTCCAAGACCTCTTTTAGTAGAATACTTACCCCTTTACAATGAAGAGCAAAAACTCCGCCATAAAGTGCGTCCTGGTATCACAGGATGGGCACAGGTAAATGGTAGAAATGCGATTTCTTGGCAAAAAAAATTTGAACTTGATGTGTATTATGTAAAAAATATTTCTTTTCTACTAGATTTAAAAATCATGTTCTTAACAGCCTTAAAGGTTTTAAAAAGAAGCGGAGTAAGCAAAGAAGGTCATGTTACAACGGAGAAATTTAATGGCAAGAACTGAAAAAATTTACATTTATGGTGCGAGTGGACATGGGCTTGTTTGTGCTGATGTCGCTACGAATTTGGGCTATAAAGAATGTATTTTTTTAGATGATTTTAAGGGTAAAAAATTTGAAAGCTCTTTGCCAAAATATGATATTTTCATAGCTATTGGAAATAATGAAATAAGAAAAAAGCTTTTTAACCAAATTTCAGACAGTGGCTTTAAGATCGTAAATCTTATCCACAAAAGTGCGATTATTAGCCAAAGTGCGGATATAGCAGAAGATGCTGGAATTTTAATAATGCCTTATGTGGTAGTAAATGCAAAAGCAAAAATCAAAAAAGGCGTGATTTTAAATACTTCAAGCGTGATAGAGCATGAATGTGAGGTGGGTGAGTTTTCCCATATAAGCGTTGGGGCTAAGTGTGCAGGAAATGTCAAAATTGGCAAAAATTGTTTTTTAGGGATTAATTCTTGTGTTTTGCCAAATTTAAGTTTGGCAGATGATAGCATTTTAGGGGGTGGGGCGACTTTAGTGAAAAGTCAAAGCGAAAAGGGTGTTTTTGTGGGAGTGCCTGCAAAAAGAATGTAGATATTTTAATCCTTAAAAAGTTACTTTTAATCTTAAGATATAATAAAAATAAGCTTTGATCGCAAAAGAATTTTTAATGTTTGATACTTAGTAAATTATTTTAGATAAAATACATCATCTTAGTAAAATCACTGTTTATAATAAAGGATAAAAAATGAGGTTTTTTCTTTCTCCTCCGCACATGGGTGGCAATGAGTTAAAATATATAGAAGAAGTATTTAAAAGCAATTATATAGCTCCTTTGGGCGAATTTGTAAATCGTTTTGAAGAAAGTGTTAAAGATTACGCTCAATGCGAAAATGCTTTGGCGCTAAATTCAGCTACGGCCGCTTTGCACTTGGCTTTAAGAGTAGCAGGAGTGGAGCAAGATGATATTGTTTTAGCTTCATCTTTTACTTTTATTGCTTCAGTGGCTCCTATTTGCTATCTTAAGGCAAAACCTGTTTTTATTGATTGTGATGAGACTTTTAATATAGATATTGATCTGTTAAAGCTTGCTATTAAAGAGAGCGAAAAAAAACCAAAAGCCTTAATTTTAACTCATCTTTATGGCAATGCGGCCAAAATGGATGAGATCGTCCAAATTTGCGAAAAAGAAAATATTATTTTAATCGAAGATGCCGCCGAGGCTTTGGGAAGTTTTTACAAGGGTAGGGCTTTAGGAACTTTTGGAGAATTTGGAGCTTATTCTTATAATGGAAATAAAATCATCACCACTTCAGGCGGTGGTATGCTTATAGGTAAAGATAAGCAAAAAATCGAAAGAGCGAGATTTTACAGCACTCAGGCAAGGGAAAATTGTTTGCATTATGAACATTTAGATTATGGTTATAATTACCGCTTGAGTAATGTTTTAGGCGCTATTGGCGTGGCGCAAATGGAAGTTTTAGAACAAAGAGTGCTAAAAAAAAGAGAAATTTATGAGTGGTATAAAGAATTTTTAGGTGATAGTTTTGTCTTTTTAGATGAGCTTGAAAATTCAAGAAGCAATCGCTGGTTAAGCACGGCTTTGATTGATTTTGATAAAAACGAAATGAATGCTTATCAAAAATGTATAGAAATTTCGCAAAAAGACTTGATTTTGCATCCAAAAATTTCAAAACTTATAACAGATTTGCAAAAAGAGCAAATTGAAACACGCCCACTTTGGAAAGCTATGCATACTCAAGAGGTTTTCAAAGGTGCCAAGGCTTATGTAAATGGCAATAGTGAGTTATTCTTTAAAAAAGGGATATGCTTGCCAAGTGGCACAGCGATGAGTAAAGACAATGTGCGTGAAATTTCAGAACTTATTATCAAGAGCGTAAAGGCTTGATGATGGATTTTTATAAAAGCAAAAGGCTGATTTTTTTCTTATGTTTTGATGCATTTTTGTTTATACTCTCTATATTTTTAGCTTTTTCTTTGCGTTTTAGCGGGGAAATTCCTAGTATTTTTTATGAGGGTATGATTAAAGCGGGACTTATTTTACTGGTTTTAAAAATAGCTTTTTTATTTATTTTTAGAATTTATAAGGTGGCATGGCGGTTTTTTTCCTTAAGTGAAGCAAGAAAGATATTTTTTGCTTTGGTTTTGGCTGAAATTTGTTTTTTGTTGATTTTTTATTTTTACGATGATTTTTTCAATCCTTTCCCGCGTTCGGTTATAGGTATTGATCTTATTCTTTCTTATATGTTTGTAGGCACTTTAAGAATTTCTAAAAGAATGCTTATAGACTTTAAGCCTTCCCGCGCAAAAGAAGAAGAAACTCCTTGTATAGTGGTGGGTGCTACTTCAAAGGCTTTGCATTTGCTAAAGGGAGCAAAGGAAGGCTCTTTGGGTCTTTTTCCTGTGGGTGTTGTAGATGCTAGAAGAGAGCTTATAGGAACATATTGCGATAAATTTATCGTTGAAGATAAAAGTAAAATTAAAGATTATGTCAATGAAGGTGTTAAAACTGCTATTATAGCTTTAAAACTAGATCAAGCTGAGCTTAAAGCTTTGTTTGAAGAGCTTATTGCTTATGGAATCAGTGATGTTAAGATTTTTTCTTTTACAAGAAATGAAGCAAGAGATATCAGCATAGAAGATTTGCTTGCTAGAAAACCTAAAGATTTAGATGATAGTGCTGTGGCTTCATTTTTAAAAGATAAAGTAGTTTTGGTAAGTGGCGCAGGCGGAACTATAGGAAGTGAGCTTTGTAAGCAGTGTATTAAATTTGGTGCAAAACATCTTATAATGCTTGATCATAGCGAATTTAATCTTTATAAGATTAATGAAGATTTAAGCTTATATAAAGAAAAAATTACCCCTGTTTTGCTTAGTATTTTAGACGAGCAAAGTTTAGATGAGATTATTAAGGAGTATAAGCCTGAATTGATCTTGCATGCAGCTGCTTATAAGCATGTGCCTCTTTGTGAGCAAAATCCGCATTCTGCTGTGCTTAATAATATCGTAGGTACTAAAACTCTATGCGATGTAGCTAAAAAAAATAAAGTAAAAAAATTTGTTATGATAAGTACAGATAAGGCGGTACGTCCAACAAATATCATGGGATGCACTAAAAGAGTATGTGAGCTTTATACCTTAAATTCGAGTGATGAAAATTTTGAAGTTTCTTGTGTGCGCTTTGGAAATGTTTTAGGATCAAGTGGAAGTGTGATACCTAAATTTAAAGCTCAAATTGCAAATAATGAGCCATTAACCTTAACTCACCCTGATATAGTGCGTTATTTTATGCTAGTAAGTGAAGCAGTGCAGCTTGTTTTGCAAGCTGGAGCTATCGCAAAAGGAGGTGAGCTTTTTGTGCTGGATATGGGCGAGCCGGTTAAGATTATGGACTTGGCTAAAAAAATGCTTATTCTATCCAACCGAGAAGACTTAGAGATAAAAATCACAGGTTTAAGACGTGGAGAAAAGCTTTTTGAAGAATTGCTAATCGATGAGAATGATGCAAAGACAGAATATGAGAGTATTTTTGTTGCTAAAAATGAAAAGATGGATATTCAAATTTTAAATGATTATATTAAAAAATTGCAAGATTGCCAAAATATAGCTGAAATTTTAAAAGAAATAGTTCCTGAATTTAATCATAATAAAGATGGTAATTAATATTATTTTAATATATTAAAGTTTGATTTTACTGAAATTCTTTATGAAATTTTGGATTAAAAAATTAAAAAACAATCATTTTTATAAAAAAAATTAAACAAAAATATAGTAAAAAATGCTATAATTCACTTTTAAAATTTTTTAGAAACTTGATTAATAAGGCTAAAAAGGATACAATATATAAAATTTATGAAAATTTTGAAAGGACGAAATTGTGAAATTGTTAGTTGTTGATGACAGTTCTACTATGAGAAGGATTATAAAAAATACCCTAACAAGACTCGGACATAATGATGTTCTTGAAGCTGAACATGGAGTTGAAGCTTGGGATTTACTTGAAAAAAACGAAGATATTAAAATTCTAATTACTGATTGGAATATGCCTGAGATGAATGGCTTAGAGCTTGTTAAAAAAGTAAGAGCAGAAAAAAAATATGAAGATATGCCTATTATTATGGTTACTACCGAAGGGGGCAAGGCTGAGGTGATTACTGCCTTAAAAGCAGGGGTAAACAATTATATAGTTAAGCCTTTTACTCCACAAGTATTAAAAGAAAAACTTGAAGATGTTTTAGGTACCGGCAACGGAGACTCTGAAGCTGAGTAATTTTTAATAATTAATGCAAAAATTTTATTATGAACTGTTTCTTGAAATTCAAGAGCAGTATAAAAATTTATTTCTTGATTTTGTTTTCGATTTGGGTGTAGACGCTATAGAAGAAAAAGATAATGGTATTTATATACGCTCGGAAGAAAATTTAGAAGAGCTTGCTTGGGCAATTGAAATTTTTGCCCAAAAATTAAGTCAAAGATTCAATTTAAAAGAAAATATTATACTTCATAAAAGCATTGAAAAAAAAGAAAATAAAGACTGGGTGGAAGAATATAAAAAAGGAATAAAGCCCATTTTAATTGATAATATTTATATTCATACTACTTGGCAAGAAGAAAAAGAAAATTATCTTAATATTAAAATCAATCCTGCTTTAGCTTTTGGTTCTGGGCATCATGAAAGTACTTATGGCTGTGTAAAATTTCTACAAAAATTTGCTAAAAATAATTCAAGATCTTTAGATATAGGCTGTGGAAGCGGTATCTTAGCCATTGTTATGGCAAAATTAGGATGCAAAGTTGAAATTTGCGATACTGATGATTTGGCTATTGAAAGTGCCTTAGACAATGCAAAGTTAAATAATGTAAATTTCGCACAAGCTTGGCATGGTTCTGTAGATAAGGCAGAGGGATTATATGATTTGGTGGTTGCAAATATAATTGCTGATGTGATTTTGATTTTAGAAAAAGATATTAAAAAGCATTTAGAAGATAATGCTATACTTATCTTATCTGGAATTTTGGATAAGTATAAAACAAGAGTAAAAGAAAAATTTCAGGATTTAGAGCTTATTGATGAAATGCAAATCAATGAATGGTGCTCTTTGGTATATAAAAATAAAACAAAGGAAAAATGATGAATAATAACAACAATGCTCCTAACAATAAGGGTAATCCGCAGGGCAATAACTTTTTCAACAAGAATCCAATTTTTATTTTTGCGATTTTTGCTATTGTTATGATAATTGTCTTTAAGGGATTTTTTGATGGCAATGGATCTTTAGGTGGTGCTTTAAATGGAACTGAGGTTAGCAAAAATGTACCTTATTCTGAACTCAAAAAACTTATTGAAAGTGGACAGATCAATCAAGTAAGTATAGGACAAACTACTATAAAAGCAGTTTCTAGTGCTCAAAATACAGTCTATACTACTAAAAAAGTTAATGATCCTGAATTTGTAAGCTTGCTTGATAGTAAGAATATTGCTTATGGAGCTTATTCTGAAACAAATTGGTTTACAGATATTTTATTTTCTTGGGTTTTGCCTATATTTATTTTCTTTGGAATTTGGATGTTTTTGGCAAGTCGTATGCAAAAAAACATGGGAAGTTCTATACTTGGTATAGGCAGCTCTAAAAAACTTGTAAATTCAGAAAAACCAAAAGTTAAATTTAACGATGTTGCGGGCGTAGAAGAGGCAAAAGAAGAAGTTAAGGAAATAGTAGATTTTTTAAAATATCCAGAAAGATACATTAAGCTTGGTGCAAAAATTCCAAAAGGTTTATTGCTTGTAGGACCTCCGGGCACAGGAAAAACATTATTAGCAAAAGCAGTAGCGGGTGAAGCTGATGTGCCATTTTTTAGCGTTTCGGGTTCATCTTTTATAGAAATGTTTGTGGGTGTGGGTGCTTCTCGTGTGAGGGATTTATTTGAAAATGCAAAAAAAGAAGCTCCTGCTATTGTTTTTATCGATGAAATTGATGCCATAGGTAAAAGTCGTGCCGCAAGCGGTATGATGGGTGGCAATGATGAAAGAGAACAAACTTTAAATCAGCTTTTAGCTGAAATGGATGGTTTTGGGACTGAAAGTTCTCCAGTAATTGTTTTAGCAGCTACTAATAGACCTGAAGTTTTGGATGCGGCCCTTTTAAGACCGGGAAGGTTTGATCGTCAAGTTTTGGTTGATAAGCCTGATTTTAAAGGTAGATGTGATATTTTAAAAGTGCATATGAAAGATGTGAAAATTTCTCCAAAGGTTAAAGTAGAAGATATAGCGCGTTTAACCGCAGGGCTTGCGGGAGCTGATCTTGCAAATATTATCAATGAAGCAGCGCTTTTAGCAGGTAGGGATTCGAAAAAATATGTAGAACAAAATGATCTTGTAGAAGCTGTTGAAAGAGCTATAGCTGGCCTTGAAAAGAAATCACGTCGCATTAACGACAAAGAGAAGAAAATCATTACTTATCACGAATGTGGACATGCTTTAATTGCTGAAACTACAAAGGGTGCAAAACGCGTTAGTAAGGTTTCTGTGATTCCTAGAGGGCTTGCTGCACTTGGTTATACACTCAATACGCCTGAAGAAAATAAATTTTTAATGCAAAAGCATGAGCTTATTGCCGAAGTTGATGTGCTTTTGGGCGGGCGTGCTGCAGAAGAGGTATTTATAGGCGAAATTTCTACCGGTGCAAGCAATGACCTTGAAAGAGCAACAGATATTATCAAGGCTATGATTTCAATGTATGGTATGAGTGAAATTGCAGGCTTGATGGTGCTTGAAAAGCAAAGAAATACTTTTTTAACAGGTGGCCAAACTATAAAAGATTATTCTGAAAAAATGGCTGAATCTTTAGATGATTATGTTAAAAAGACTTTGGATGAGCGTTATAAAGATGTTAAAGACACTTTAAATACTTATAAGGGTGCGATTGAAACCATGGTTGCAGCACTTTATGAAGAAGAAACCATAGAAGGTGCTAAGGTAAGAGATATTATCAAAAGTTATGAAAATGAAAACAATCTTCCTACGCGTTTGCAGGAAATAAACGAAGAACATAAAGAAGAAAGCAAACAAGCAGAGTAATGGGAAAATATATTACTAAAGAAGGACATTGGTTTATAGCTATAGTTTTTATCTTATTTGTTATTTGTTGGATATTTTATAGCTTTTCTGTCCTTCTTTTTTTATTTTTATTGGTACTTTTGTTTATTTTTAGAATCCCAAATCGTGTAAGGGTATGCAATGATAGTAAGGCTATATTATCACCTATTGATGGCAGGATAACTAGAATAGAAAATACATTTGATAAATATTTAGGTGAAAGTGTTGAAATAAGCATTAAAAATGCTTTTTATGATGCTGGAGCTTTTTACACTCCTTTTAAAATGGATATTAATGATATTGCGCTAAAGCATGGACTTTTTTTATGCAGCGAATTAAAAAGCGCTAGAATAATGAATGAAAATGTAAGTATTTTTGCTTCAAGTAACGGATCTAATGTTGTTTTACGGATATATGCAGGCTCTTTTGATAGAAAATTGAAGCTTGATAATTTATCTCATAGCTTGACAGTTGGAGATAAAATGGGTTTTTTAATTAATGGAACCATAAGTATTTTATTGCCAAGAGATACACGAATTCATGTAGGACTTGGAGACGAGTTAAAATCAGGTTCTTTATTAGGCTACTTAGCTTAAGGATAAAAAATGAACAATAATAAATCACAATTTATTTATATTTTACCCAATCTTTTTACAGCAGCTTCAGCGTTTTTGGGTGTAATTTCTATAATCGCCTCTATACAAGGCAATTATTATATGGCTTTATTGTATATTATTTTTTCTTTAATATGTGATGGTCTTGATGGTCGTGTTGCAAGGCTTACAAAGACTACTTCTAAATTTGGCATTGAATTTGACTCTTTGGCCGATCTGATAGCCTTTGGCGCCGCACCGGCCATATTTTTTTATATGGTTATTGGCTCTGAATTTGGAAGATATGGCTCTTTAATAACTGCTTTTTTTGTTGTTTTTGGAGCAATACGCCTAGCAAGATTTAATGTCACTACAGGAACTTATGAACCATCTGTTTTTATAGGACTTCCTATACCTACTGCTGCTGTAGTAAGTGCTATTTGGACTTATAGTTATTATTATTATGATTTTTTAAGAGCATATGGAATCATTTTTTTAATCTTGCAAGCGATTTTAGGCTTGCTAATGGTTAGCAATATACGCTATCCAAGTTTTAAAAAGCTAGATTTTAATAGATCAAGTGTTTTAAAGGTTTTGATTATCTTAATTATTGTTTTTTCTTTTTTATATCTTTATCCACTTGAAAGTTTAGTAATCTTAGCAAGTTTGTATGTGATTTATGGGATAATAAGAGCGATTTATACCCTTATTTTTTCTAAATTTAAGATGAAAGCTTAAGCATAGAATTGAGCTATAGCCTCACATTCTGCTTTGCTAAATCCAGCCTTTATTCTTGCTTCGATATTAAGTTTTTTACCTGCTAGGGAAAATTGATTAAACATTTTACAAAGTTCTATAAAATCATAATTGTTTTGATTGGAAAATTTCCACCAGTTATCACCCTTGCTTACATGTTTTATTTCATCATTTAAGATAATATGCAAAACATCTTTTAAAAGACTTTTTATGGGATGGTTTGAGCTTTCAAGTTTTGCTACTACAAAAGGATTTGCATCAAGCCCCTTGGCTTCTAACCCTCGGTGAACCACTCCCATTCTTAAACTCAAACAATCTTTTGTGGCTTCAAGCGCGGCTTCTAAGTTATCATGAATAGCAAAATCCCCATATTTATAACCTAGCTCATCTAATGCTGCATTTAAAAGCTTGAAATGTTTGATTTCTTCATCGGCAACTTCTAGCCAATCGATATAAAATTGTTGAGGCAGATTTTTAAAACGATAACTTGCATCTAAGGCTAAATTGATAGCACTAAATTCTATATGCGCAATGGAATGAACAATCTTTGCTAAAGAATGGGTAGAATTTACAAATTTAGGGCGTCTAATGCGAGTAGGGTGCAATAATTTTAAAGCAGGGTTAATATTTGTCTTAAAAATACTTCCTTGCTCGTGATTAAAAATGAATTTTTGGCTTTTAAAATCATCATAAAATATAGCAAAATTTTCAAATTTGTTATCAAGATTTTGCTCATAGAGTATTTTTTCAAGTTCATTAAAAAATTCTTTTTGCATTTTAAGTCTTTCTAAAATATTTTTTTGATTTTAATATATAAAACTAAATTTTTACTATAAAAAATTCAAACTAAAGCTTTTTTGGAAAATACATTTTGATAAAAAATAAAATTTGCTATAATTCTTAAGTAGTAATTTAGAACAATTTCATCAAGGATAAACTATGAAAAAATTAAACGAAGAAGAAGCTAGGGTTATTTTAAACAAGGGCACTGAAGCTCCTTTTAGTGGTAAATATAATAATTTTTATGAAAAAGGGATCTATCTTTGCAAGCAATGCGGGTCTAAGCTTTATAGATCTGAAGATAAATTCAAGTCAGGTTGTGGATGGCCAAGCTTTGATGATGAAATCAAAGGGGCTATTAAAAGACTTCCTGATAAAGATGGCATTCGCACGGAAATTGTATGTGCAAATTGCAATGGCCATTTAGGCCATGTATTTGAGGGAGAGGGTTTTTCTGCTAAAAATATTAGACATTGTGTTAATTCCATCTCTTTAGAATTTGTAAAAGGTGAATAATAAATGTTTTCAAATGTAGGCTCTGAGCTTTATTTAATGTTTTTTGCGGGCATAACATTATTGGCTGTGTTAAATCCTTTTGGTAATTTAACGCAATTTTTAGCCATGAGCGATGGCCTACCTTTAGCCCTTAGAAAAAAACTTTTTAGAACTATACTTTATACAGCATTGGCTATTGTGCTTGCTTTTTTATTTTCAGGACCTTTGTTTATGAATTATATTTTTAGGGTTTCTTTAGATGATTTGAGAGTTTCTGGGGGTTTGGTTTTAATTATAATGGCTATTAAAAATTTATTATTTTCAACCAAGCTTGCAACTCAAAGTTTTGATTCTTATCAAGAAGCAAATGAGAAAGAAATTTTACGCCAAAGTTTAATACCTATGGCTTTTCCAATGCTTGTAGGTCCTGGAACCTTAGCTAGTGTGATAGTGATTTCAGAGGATGGTGGATTGGATATAGCTTTTGGAGGTGTGATAATAGCTTTTATTTTTATGTTTGCACTTTTTCATTTTGCTGCTACGATTGAAAAAATTGTTGGAAAGCTTATTTTACATGTCTTTTCGCGTATCGCTCAGGTTTTTATTGTGGCGATGGGGTGTAAGATGATTATAATAGGTATCAAAAATATATTTAACATTTGATTAGACAATAAAAAGTTGATATGAATGCAAATCACAAGCTAATGATAATCAAAAATTAAAAAATAAGTATAAAAATGAAGAGAAGTTATATTTGATTGATTAAGGTGCTAAAATTTGTAAATCCACTTTCTTGATCACATTTTTCTTTTAAAATATTTAAAAATATTTTTCTTTCGATATTTTTAGCTCCCATAAATTCTAA
Source organism: Campylobacter sp. JH23 (assembly GCF_017846595.1). Lineage (NCBI taxonomy): Bacteria > Pseudomonadati > Campylobacterota > Epsilonproteobacteria > Campylobacterales > Campylobacteraceae > Campylobacter > Campylobacter sp. JH23. The sequence continues at coordinate 213,146 of NZ_JAEQBP010000004.1, forward strand.
ATGTTTATTATAAACTTGACAATCTATGACAAAATCATAGGGTTTAAGAAGCTTGCAAAGTTTGATTAAAGCTATTTTTGAAGCATTTTTTCTAAGGCTTACCATACTTTCTCCAAAAAAAACCTTACCTATAATCAGTCCATAAATTCCCCCAATTAATTCTTTATCCTCATAAAGTTCTAAAGTATGAACGTATCCTTGTTTAAAAAGCTCATAGTAATTTTCTATAAACTCATCATCAATCCAACTTTGAGGACGCGTGTTGCGACACAAATGGATAAGGCTTAAAAAATCATAATCAAGTTTAATTTGATAAAGATTGATAAATTTTTTCATATTTTTTTGGATATGAATTTCGCTGGGATTTAATACACATCTAGGATCAGGGCACCACCAAGTAACGGGTTTGTTGGTCCATGGAAAAAGCCCAAAACGATAGGCTTTTAAGATAAAATCAGGTTCTAGTTTTTGACTTAAAAAAACGGGTGCGTCTTTGGGCGCATCCATAAGTTTAGAATATAAGATCGAGCTTTCCATTTTTATTAAGCTTGATTTTAGCTATCCCACCTTTTTTAAGTTTTCCAAATAAAATTTCATCACTGATTTTTTCTCCGATTTCTTCGGAAATAATGCGTTTTAATAATCTTACTCCAAATTCTTTATTGTAGGCTTTTTTCGCTAAGTATAGCTTAGCTTTTTCATCAGCAACTAATTGGATATTTTTAAGATTTTTAGAAATTTCATCTAATTCTTTTTGAATGATTTTAACAAGCACAGTATCATCTAGATCGTTAAAATGAAGAATTTTATCAATACGATTGATAAATTCAGGTGCAAAAAAATCTTTAATAGCACGGTTGCTTTTTTCTTCATTTTTGCTTAGGAATCCAAGCTCATTGCTTTCTTTTAGCCCTAAATTTGAAGTCATGATTATAATAGTATTTTTAAAGTCAGCTTTAAGGCCACTATTGTCTGTAAGCTCTGCATTATCAAAGATTTGCAAGAAAGTATTGCTTAAATCAGGATGAGCTTTTTCTATCTCATCAAAGAGGATAAGACTGAAAGGATTTTTTCGAACCGCATTGCTTAAAAGTCCTCCATCTTCATATCCCACATATCCTGCAGGAGAACCTATGAGTTTGCTTATGCTATGTTTTTCTGCATATTCGCTCATATCAAAACGCTCTAAATTTAAACCTAAAAATTCTGCTAAAACTTTGCAAAGTTCAGTTTTTCCAACTCCGCTAGATCCTGTAAATAAAAATACTCCTCGTGGGGTATTTAAATTTTTAAATCCTGCAAAACTTTGTTTTAGGGTCGCAACAAGCTTGTCAATCACTTCATCTTGACCAAATATTTTTGCCTTTAAATTAAGACTTAGATTCATCAAGGCTTTATTTTGATCAAATTCAAACATTTTATGATGATGAGTCATTTTGGCTAAAACTTGTTCTAAATCTTTAATATCGGCATTTTTTTTAGTTTTTGCCTTAAGAACATAAGAAGCTCCAAGCTCATCGATAAGATCTATAGCACTATCAGGAAGGTATTTATCGCTGAAAAATTTCTTGCCCCAAACAATAGCTTGCTGAAGGACTTCATCACTAATTTTAATCTTATGAAAATCCTCATATTTGCTTTTTAAACCTTGTAAAATTTGAAAAGCTTCTTCTTGGCTTGGTTCATCTACATTGATTTTAGCAAAACGGCGACTTAAGGCTTTGTTTTTATCAAAAGTATTTTTATATTCCATAAAAGTGGTTGCACCTATACATTTTAAAGTGCCATTGCTTAAGGCTGGCTTGAGTAGATTAGAAAAATCTGTATGTGATTCTCCAGTTGCTCCAGCTCCAACTATGGTGTGAATTTCATCTATAAATAAGATAGCATTAGGAAGTTTTTGAAGTCCTTCTAAGACTTCTTTGATTCGTTTTTCAAAATCGCCACGATATTTAGTCCCTGAAAGCAATCCTGCTATATCTAGGCTAAAAATTTTAGCATTTTGCAAATTTTTTGGAACTTTTTTTTCAGCAATGGCCAATGCAAGTCCTTCAACTATCGCAGTTTTTCCAACTCCAGCTTCTCCGATTAAAATAGGATTGTTTTTCTTGCGTCTTGATAGGATTTGTATAATGCGCTCAAGCTCGAATTTTCTTCCTATTAAAGGGTCTATTTTACCTTTTTGCGCCAAAAGCGTTAAGTCGCTTGCGTAAGAATTTAAATTTTCTATTTCGCTATTTTGTTTAAAATCTTGAATTTTTTCTAAATTCATACCATGTTTTTGTAAAAGAAAGCTCGAATATGTCCTATCATCTTGGATGAGTTTTTCTAAAAAATCAATGATTTTTATTTCATTTTTATGATTAAGAATTTCATCTAAAACTATAGAATTAACAGGTTCGATTTCTTGATCCAAACTTTGGTTTTTTTCTGCTATATAATTTTTAAGTTCACTTTCTAAAAGTTCAAATTCGGCATCTGCGAGTTCTTCAAATATTGATTTAAAATCTGAACTTAGTTTTAATATAGCAAAAAGCACATGCTCACAAGTTGTAAATTCATGACGATTGATAGTGCTTAAATGTTTAGCATTATCAAGGTATTTTTGTAAATTTTCTTGATATTTCATTCTTCTTCCACTCTAGTTTGTAAAGGAAAATTTGCCAATTTAGCAGCATCAGAAACTTTTTTTTGCTTTGAAAGTGCAATTTCTTGAGTGTAAATTCCACAAATTCCACTGCCATTAAGATGAACCTCTAACATAATTTTATTAGCTGTTTCAAAATCATGGTAGAAAATATTGATTAAAACTTCAATAACAAAGTCCATCGTGGTTACATCATCGTTTAATAATATAACCTTAAACATTTTAGGCTCTTTAAGCTTACTTTTTTCTAATACTTTTAACTTTGGCATTATTTTTCTTTATAAATTTTATCTAAATCATCTTGTATAAAATCTGTTGGAATTTTACCTAAATAAAAATTTGTTGAAGTGTTACTATCCCAATAATTGCTAAGATTTTGATAAATTCCATTTTTCATTACTACTTTAAAAGGCAATTGCTCCATGCTTTGATAATCTATATCTTTTAAAATTTGAGCAATAATACGATCATTTTGCGAATCATTACTTAAGAAATAATAAGCTCCATAATCATCAGCAAATTTTTTAACCGTTTCATCACTTACATCTTCAAAATGTGTTAGCCCCATGATAATAAATTTATTTGAGTTATTTTTCCAAAGTTTGCTAAGCTCTAAAGCTTCTTCTTTGCAAGGAGCGCAAAAAGTTCCAAAAAAATCAATCATCAACACTTTATCTTCCTCGCCTTCAACAATGAAGCCTTTATCGGTTCGAATTAAGGTTTTAGCTCCTCCATTTACGCTATTTAATACAATCTTATCGCCTTTGCTGTATTCTTCAAACATAAAATCATTTTGTATGTCTTCTTGGTGCGAGCAAGCGCTTATAAAAAAACCTATAATGATAAAAAATGACAATATCGTTTTCTTTTTCATACTAGTCCTTTATTTGTAATTTTTCATAGCAGATCTTGCTTCCATATCTGCTTGTTTTTTCTTTAAACTTTCGCGTTTATCGTGCAGATTTTTTCCTTTGGCTAAGGCTAGCGTGGCTTTAACTTTGTTTTTATGGTTAAAATAGAGTTCTAAGACTACCAAGGTGTATCCCTCAATACTAACTTTGCCTAAAAGCTTATCTATTTGTTTGCGGTGCATTAAAAGTTTTCTAGCAGCTCTTTCTTCATGTTTATAATAAGAATGCGTAGTGCTAAGGTGCGATATATGAGCATTTAGCAAAAATAATTCACCCTTAATAATACGCACAAAAGAGTCTTTTAAATTTGCCCTTCCAGCGCGTAAAGCCACGACTTCACTACCCTTTAAAACCACTCCTGATTCAAAGCGTTCTATAATGCTATAATCAAATAAGGCTTTTTTATTTCTAGCAATGACTTTCATTGATGTACCTTAAAAACACTACTTCCGCTTCCACTTAGGAAAAAACCTTGTTCTAAAAAAAGAAACATTTTAGGATATAAAGTTACACAAGGAGTAAATAAATCATTAAGCCGGGTATTTTTAAAAGTTTCTAAAAGTTCTTTCGTGTTTAAATCTTTGTAAATTTTAGCTTCAAGAATGTTTTTTTCAAAATCAATTTCCCCTTTATCAAATTCATCATAAACTTTTTTAGTTTGACAAGATACTTCAGGAAAAACCCATTCTAGGCTCGGTATAGTATCATTAAATTCTTCTATGATTTCACCACATCCGCTTACATTAGCACTTTCAAAACCACTCAAGAAAAAAGCAATATCACTGCCTAGTTGAGTGCTTAATTCTATAAGTTTTTGAGTGCTTAATTTTAAGTTTAGTTCTTCATTAATTAGCATTAAAAAACTTGCGCAATCACTACTACCTCCCCCAAGTCCTGCACATGTGGGGATATTTTTGATTAATTTTAAGCTTTTGGTTTTAAAAAATTCTTCTAATTTATTTTGATAGCCATTTTGACAAAGTAAATGATAAGCTTTTGTGATGATATTATCCTCGCAATTAAAATTGCTAATGATTTCAAAACCTTTAGGAGAATTAGAGCTTTTTTCAACGATATGAATTTCATCAAAAAGGTTTTTTAAAAGTATAAAGCGAGATTCTAAAAGATGATATCGTCTTTTATCAAATCCGACAAGTTTTAAAAAAATATTTGCTTTAGCATATGCTTTCATGGGATCAATTTTTTGCTTAAATCATCTAATTTAACATCGTTTTTTACCACAGAATGTAAATTCTCATCTTTGATTTGAGTAAGGAGTTCTTTTCTTAAAATCATTAGAGATTTTGGAGCATCGATGCCTATTTTGGCATATCCTTTTCCAGTTTGAACGATTTTGATTTCAATTCCTTCACCAATAACAATACTTTCATTTTCTTTTCGCGATAATATTAACATTTTTCAACCTTATTTAAAAGATATTCTACTTTATTTTCTTTAATATTTATAATACTAAAATACTTTTTATTTTCTATATAATAAAAACCCTCATCTTGAAATTTTAATTCTTCCAAGGATATTTTAGTGCCATTTTCAAGTTTTGTTAAATCTTTAATGAAATTGGGCTTTAAATTTAGATATTCTAACACATTTAAGCTTTTTTCGTGATTATAAAAAAATTCTCCCTCACGGGTGCGCTCAAGAGAACTTAAAGTGGCATTAATACCTAATTTTTTAGCAAAAAGCTCACAATAAGATCTTATATAAGCTCCTTCGCTAACGCTTAATTCAAGCTGTAAAAAGGGATGAGTATAATGTATGATTTTGCAAGAGAAAATTTCCATTATACAAGATTTTAACTCTATATTTTCACCTCTTTTGGCAAATTCATAAGCTCTTTTACCTTCTATTCTTTTAGCACTAAATTGCGGTGGAGTATAAGAAATTTTTCCTAAAAGTTCCATTTTGATTTGTTCTAAGAGTTTAATGTCAAAAGCTTTTATAAGCTTTATTTCTTGTATGTTTTTATTATCAAGACTTAGAGATTTAACCCCAAGCCAAAGTGTTGCTTGGTATGTTTTTGGAGTTTTTTTTAAAAATCTAAAAAGCTTAGTGTATTGCCCAAAGGCGACTATTAAAACTCCTTTGGCAAAGGGATCTAAGGTTCCTGAATAACCTGCCTTTTTATTTTTATATCTTTTTTTTATCTGACCTAAAAAAGCATTAGAACTCATTTCTGCGGGTTTAAAAGCAACAAAAATTTTATTCATACGGCTTTTTCCACAAAACTTGCCATAATAATGCGTTCTATCCCGCCAAAATTTATGGTAAGTTTTTCTTCTTTTGCGCTTTTATTGACACTAATAACGCGTCCTATGCCAAAAATTTTATGTTTGACTAGATCTCCTTTATGATATCCTTGTTCGGTTTTGTTTATAGAGATTTTTTCTGTTAATTGACTTTCTTCTAAAAAACGACTAGAGTCTAATTCCGTGCGACTTCCTCGGTAAAAACGAGATTTTGCAATGCTTAGCGATAGACATTTTTTAGCGCGAGTGATAGCCACATAAGCAAGGCGTCTTTCTTCTTCTATATCGCTTTCATTCAAAGGAAAAAATCCTTCTTCAAGTCCTACTATAAATACATGATCAAATTCCAAACCCTTGCTCGCATGCACACTCATAAGATATACACATTCTCCCTCAATCCCATCTTGATCGCTTAACAGTGAAATTTCACTTAAAATATCTTCTAGGGTTGTTTGTGGTTCTTCTTTTATTTTTTCTTTGATGCTTGCATAAAATTCATCAATATTTAATACGCGCTCATCGCCATCCTCTTGAAGAGCGTAAAATTCTTTAAGAGCAAAAAGTTCTTCAAATTTTTCAATCATTTTTTTTAAATCAGAATATTCTCTAAGTTTGTAAATATTTTGTATGAATTTTTTTGCCTCATTTTGTGCTTTTTTAAGAGAAAAAATTCCCACACTGCCATCGCTTTCGCACAATGCTTCAAAGAGTGAAATTTTTCTTTTTTGTGCATAATCTTCTAAATTTTGTAAAGCTTTTTCACCTATGCTTCTTTTAGGCCTATTGATAATGCGTTTAAAGGATAAATCATCATTAGGGTTGATTAAAATTCTAAAATAGCAAATGAGATCTTTGATTTCAAGTCTTTCATAAAAACGCATTCCGCTTAGCAATTTATAAGGAATTTTTTCCTTCATAAAGGCTTCCTCTATGGATCTTGAAAGAGCATTGATACGAAATAAAACAGCAATTTCTCCAGCATAAATGCCCGAATTTAAAAGCTCTTTGATTTTTTTAGCCACCAATGCACTTTCGATTTTTTCATTATCTGAACTTAGAATTTGAATATCTTCACCCTCATCTTTTGTGCAAAGTAGGGTTTTTCCAAGACGTTTTTTATTGTGTGATATTAGGTTATTAGCAGCTTTTAAAATCATACCCACAGAACGATAATTTTGCTCTAATTTAACAAGTTTTACATTTGAAAATTCACTTTGGAAATTTAAAATATTTTCTATCTTTGCACCACGCCAACTATAAATGCTTTGATCATCATCCCCTACAACGCATATATTTTCATGAACGCAGCAAAGATTTTTAAGAATTTTGTATTGTAAAGCATTGGTATCTTGATATTCATCGACTGTGATATAACGATAAAAAGAGCTTTGCTCTTTGGCGAAATTTTGATCATTTTCCAAAAGAATATTGGTCAAAAGTAAAAGATCATCAAAATCTACGAAATTGTGCTTGAGTAAATATTCTTGATAGTTTTGATAATAAATAGCAATTTTTTGCAAGGCTTGGTGTTTGATTTCATTATCTTTTAACAATTCTAGATCATTAAATACATCTTGAACACTTTTACTTTCATTTTTAAAGTGCGAGATAAACTGAAGAATTTGATGAGGGCTAGTTTTATCATCATTAATGAGTTCTTTTAAAATTTTTTTAGAATCATCATTATCGATGATAATAAAATTATTTTTTCTTCCTAATCTTTCTATATGGAGTTTTAAAAACAATAAGCCAAATTTATGAAAAGTGCAAAGTAAAGGATTTTCATTGCTATTAAGAAGGCTTAAGGCTCTATTTTTCATCACACTTGCAGCCTTGTTTGTAAAGGTTAGGGTTAGGGTATTGATAGCAGGAATTCCAACTTCCCCAATCATATAGGCAAGACGCGTTGTAATTGTTTTGGTTTTTCCACTACCTGCACCTGCTAGTATAAGCATAGGGCCATCGATATGACTTGCAGCCTCTTTTTGACTTTCGTTTAAACCTGTAAATAAATTCATTTTTTGAAAATGTCTTTGTTTTTAGGGTTGTTTAAAAAGATATTTTTGGATTTTTGTGACTTTGTATTATCTTTGCGTTTGTAAAAACTAAAATTAACAAACAAAACACTATTTTCAACTTGAATTTGAGTAATTGCTCCAAGATCTACTTTAACATAGCTAGCAAAATCATCAGGACCAAAACCTGCATGAAATTGTATATGATCTTTTTCTAATTGAATGGACTCAAAAGTATATCCTCCAAGGACAAATAATGCAAAAGGATTTTGTTTAACATCCAAATTTTCAGGCAACACAGGATCAAAATCAATAAAATTTGTATTAGCCACTATAGAAAATTCTATATTTTCTTGGATTAAGATTGAAAGTAAATCATAGCAATTTTTTTGCATTAAAGCAATGAAATTTTCATTTTCAAGAATTTTTTCTATCATTATTTTAGCCTCATAAATTCATCGATAAGTTTTTTGATTTCTACTATACCTATTTCCCAAAAGCTTTTATCTTCTATATCAAATCCAAACATTCCCACAAGTTCTTTTGGACTCACGCTTCCTCCAAGAGAGAGCATTTTGATATAAAGTTCTTTAAAATTGCTACAAGCATTGCTCTTGTAAAGCCCATAAAGCGCGAGTACTAAAAGCTGGGCATAAGCATAAGCATAACAATAAAAAGGGCTATGGATAAAATGAGGAATATAACTCCACCAAAGGGCATAATTTTTACTTAGTTCCACGCTTTCACCAAACATTTTTTGAGATTCTTCCATCCAAATTTGAGAAATTTCTTCACTTTTTAGCTCATTTTCATTAACATGAATGCGTCTTTCAAAACAAGTGAAATTAATCTGTCTATAAAGAGTGGCAAAAATATCTTCGATTTTTGCAGCATAAAGCGCTAACAATTCTTCTTTTTTGAGCTTGTTTTTAACATAATCAAATACCAACATTTCAGCAAACACTGAAGCAGTTTCAGCTGTAGTTAAAGGAGTATTTTGATTTAAAAAAGAAACATTATAAGAAAGTTTTTGATGTATGGTGTGTCCTAACTCATGAGCAAGCGTAAAAAGATCGCGCCTTCCATCTGTATAATTTAGCAAGATAAAAGGATGAGTATCTGGGGTAGCTGAATGTGAAAAAGCACCACTTTGTTTTTTATCTTGTGGATAAACATCTATCCAACCCTTTTTAAATGCTTCTTTTGCAATATCTCCAAGAACAGGAGAAAAATCATAAAAAGCATTTAAAATGATTTTTTTACTTTCCTCAAAACTGAATTTTGCCTCTTTGCCAATGGGTGCATAACGATCATAATCTTTAAGTTTGTTAAAGCCTAAAATTTGTTTTTTTCTTTTATAGAAATTAGATACGAGGTAAAAATGTTTTTGCGTGGTTTGAATCAGCGAATCAACACTTTGTTGGGTGATTTGATTTTGCAAGTGCCTTGGAGTTTCTGCGCTTTCATATCCGCGTAATTTGCAGATATTGTTTAATTCTGTTTTGATCATATTGAAAATAAAAGTGAGTAAATTTAAATTTTTATCAAGAGCTTTGGTAAATTTTTTAGCGGCTTTTTTTCTTATTTTTCTGTCATTATTGTAAAGCTTGCTTAAAATTTCTTCCTCGCTAAGCTTATTGCCTTCGAAAGGAATTTTTAATGCAGTCATGCTTTCATCAAATAATCTACTAAAAGCATTAGCTCCTGTGTTTGAAAGATAAAGCATTATGCGTTCTTCTTTTTGGCTTAGATTATAGCGTTTATTTTGAAGAAGATTTTGCAAGTAAAAATCATAGCCTTTGCAAAATTTAATCAATTCTTTAGTTTTTTCTTCACTAAGTTCACAAAATTCTAATTCAAAAAATAATAAATTTTCTTCTATTTTTTTACATTCTTGTTCATATTTAGCATAAAAAGAACCCTTGGAGCTATCCTTAGCAAAGCATAAATAAGCATAAGTCATAATTTTTGAGAGTATTAAATGTAAATGTTCGTATTCTTTTAAAGCGTTTAGAAAATCATCAGGGTTTAATTTATCTAAAGTAGTAGAATAATTTTTTTTGAATTCTTTAGATTGTTGAATATAGTTTTGCGTTGTGTTTTCTAATTCATCTTCGTTTTTAAACAATACTCCCAAATCCCAAGTTAACATATTTTCTCCTTAGCTTTCTAAAATCAATTTTTTTAAAACAGCCATTCTGATAGCAACGCCATTTTTAACTTGTTTTAAAACTAAAGCTCTTTCATCATCCATCACTTCATCGCTTATATCGATATTTCTATGTACAGGGCCAGGATGGAGCAAGATGAGTTTTTTATCTTTAATCAAATCAAGCTTGATACAAAAATCATTTGCATAATCTTTTAAAGAACCATAAATGATTTTATTATGTCTTTCTGTTTGTGTTCTTAAGCTCATTATAATATCGGTTTTTGAGATTAAATCTTCATTTAAAGAATAAGATTTTTTTAAAGGTGAATGAGGCATAAAATGGGGCGGTGCCACAAAGGTGATATCTAAACCAAATCTTGTTAGAAGCTCAGCGTTTGAAGAGGCAACTCTTGAATTTTTAATATCTCCTACGATTAAGATTTTTCTACCCTTGATATCACCTTTAAAATGTTCATAAATTGTAAAAAGATCAAGTAGGGCTTGAGTAGGGTGTGCATGTTTGCCATCTCCACCATTTACAACAGGACAATGCATATGAGAAGCTAAAATATGAGGTACTCCTGAATTTGCATGTCTTACTATGATAGCATTAGGACTCATAGCGTCTAAATTAGTCGCTGTATCATAGAGTGTTTCGCCTTTACTAGAGCTCGATCTTGAAACATCAAGGCGTAAAATTCTAGCTCCTAGTCTTCTTGCGGCACTTTCAAAGGATGAGAGTGTACGCGTGGAATTTTCAAAGAATATCGTTGTAACACTTTTGCCTTCGAGTAAGGTTCTAGGTTTTTCATCTAAAAAATTTCTTGCTTCTTCAAAAAGCTCCATTATTTCATCATTAGTAAAATCTTTTGTTGTGATGAGATGCCTCATTGTATTTACCTTATATCGTAATTTAACTCATCTTTAGAACAAATAGCACTAAATAAAACATCTGTTGAGCTATTTAATGCCGTTTCAACACTATCTTGTACTACGCCTATGATAAACCCTATTGCAACTACTTTCATAGCGATATCATAGTCTATGTTAAATAAAGAGCAAGCTAAAGGGATAAGTAAAAGCGAACCGCCCGCCACGCCACTTGCGCCACAAGCTGCAAAAGTAGCAATAATGCTTAATAAAAAGGCTTGCAAAAAACTTACTTGTATGCCAACGCTATGTGCGGCGCTAAGGCTTAGTATAGCTATGGTTACTGCTGCACCTGCCATGTTTATGGTTGCTCCAAGAGGGATGGAGATACTATAAAATTCTTTATTGATTCCAAGTTTAGCACAAAGTGCCATATTTACAGGAATATTTGCAGCTGAGCTTCTTGTAAAAAAAGCAAAAAAAGCGCTGCGTCTTAAGCAGATAAAAATCAAAGGAAAAGGATTTTTTCTAGTATAAATGAAAACAATTAAGGCATTGATTACAAAAGCAACAAAAAGCATAGTAAGTACAAGCAATACTAAGAGTTTTGCGTAGCTTAACAATCCTTGTGCTCCTGTTTGTGCCACAGAATTAGCCACCAAACCAAAAATTCCAAAAGGAGCGAGTTTTACTATAAATTTAACAATTTTTAAAACCCCTTCATTGATATCTACAAAAATTTGTTTTGCTTCTTGCGAGCAATTTTTCAAAGCTATACCACCGCCTATCGCCCAAGCTAAAATTCCTAAATAATTTCCACTTGAAAGTGCATTGATAGGATTATCTACTATATTTAAAAGTAAATTCTTAAAAATTTCATTTAAATGCATAGGAGAAGTATTTTCTGCTTTTTGAACTCCTTCTAGGACTAATTCCACAGGAAACATAAAACTTGCAATCACTGCACAAGCTGCTGCTAAAAAAGTTCCTACAATATATAAAATGACAATATTTCTTATCTTAGAACTACTTTGAGAAAAATCTCTCGTACAAATCGAAGTTAAAATGAGTATAAAGACAAGAATAGGAGCTATAGCTTTTAAAGCATTGGTAAATAAAACTCCCAATAAATTGACAACTTCAGCTATTTCCTTAGAGCTTATTCCTACGAGTATGCCTAAAATTATACCTGCGCAGATTTGAAGGATTAGACTACCTTTGGCGTAGCTTTGAACTAGTTTTGAGAACATAAGAACCTTTATTATTTTGAAATTTGATGCAATATATCGGACTTGATTTTAACGAACTTTTGCTTAATTTTAGTGAATTTTTTAAAGCATTAAGCTTGAATAAATTTATTTGAGTTAGAATTGTAACTCATTTTTTATGAAAGGACTTTTTATGTATCTATTCACTTCAGAAGTCGTAAGCGCAGGTCATCCAGATAAATGCGCTGATATAATCGCTGATACAATAGTGGATATACTCTTGAAAAATGACAAAAATTCAAGGGTGGCGAGTGAGGTTTTTGTCGCAGGAAATAAGGTTGTGATAGGAGGAGAAGTTAAATCAAATCACAAGCTTAGTAAAGCTGATTACGATAATTTAGTTAAAGATGTTTTGAAAAATATAGGCTATGATGGAGCAGGATATTTTAGTAAAGAACAATGTTTGCATCCTGATGAAGTCGATGTTATGGTATTTTTAAATGAGCAAAGCCCTGATATTAATCAAGGTGTAGATCAAGAAGATGGTGAAACAGGTGCTGGAGATCAAGGTATTATGTTTGGTTTTGCAAGTTGTGAGGCTAAAGAGTATATGCCAGCAGCTATAAGCTACGCAAGAGCGCTTTGTGATAAGGTTTATGCTTATGCAAAAGCTCATCCGCAAGAGTTGGGTGTAGATATTAAAACTCAAGTGACTATTGATTATGGTACAAAAGCTAATTTTGAAAATTGTAAACCGCAAAGTATTCATACTATCGTTGTTTCTGTACCTTGCGTTGAAAGTATGAAAATAGAGGATTTAAGAGCTTTAGTAAATAAATTGATCCTAGAAAGTGATTTACCAAAAGAACTTTTTAATCCTGAAAAAACTAGAATTTTGATCAATCCAACAGGAAAATATGTCAATCACTCTTCTTTACATGATAGTGGTTTAACAGGAAGAAAACTTATAGTGGATAGTTTTGGAGGATATGCTCCTATAGGAGGGGGTGCGCAATCTAGCAAGGATTATACCAAGGTTGATAGAAGTGGACTTTATGCGGGCAGATGGCTTGCTAAAAATATAGTCGCAGCAGGACTTGCTAAAAAATGTATAGTTCAACTCAGTTACGCCATAGGTGTTGCTAAACCTACTTCTGTAAGTGTAGATTGTTTAGGAACCAATACAGGGGTAAATGATGATGTTTTAAGTGATTTTGTAATGAAAAATTTCTCTTTAACCCCAAATTGGATTCGTGATAAATTTGGTCTTGATAAACCTAGCAAAGATACTTTTCTTTATGCTGATGTAGCAGCTCGTGGACAAGTAGGACAAAAGGATTATCCTTGGGAAAAACTTGATGCTATAGATCAATTTAAGACTTTAATTAAATAAGCCTTGTTTTTCAAGGCTTATCATACTTTAAATTTCATCTTAATATAAAACCAATTTAAAATTCAAACTTCATCAATAGACTTATTGAGATTGTAAAAGAATATATAGGCAAAAGTATCCACGATACAAGGTATGATAGTCCATTTCTTATGAATATGAAAAAGACAGAAAAAGCTTATTTGTAATCGCAGAAAGAAAAACAGACAAGCGATTGTTTAAATATCTAATAAGAGATTTTAAAGATTTAAAGGCTTTACAAAAAGCAAAGGATAAAGCCGAAGAGTTATTTTATCTTGATAGTGAGATGGTTGAAAACTCTAAAAAAATGCAAGGGATATTAAAAGGCTTGATAGATAAAAATAATTCTTAAGCCTTAATATCTATGCTTTTTGGTGCAGAGTTTAAAGAAAGAATTTTATTAAATTCTCCTGTATCATCATCGCTAAACTTCATACCAAAAAGAATTTCTAATTCATCGCTTGTGCTAAATTTACCTTCTAATAGTTTTTTTACAAGCTCGTTTCTTACATTATCATCTTTGTAAGTTTCTTTGTTTTTACTTTCTGCTTGTATAGGTTTAAAAGGCTTTTCTTTGTCTTCTTCTGAAGTTTCTTTGTTATTTGTATTTTTTAAAGGATTGCTATAATCTACACCTTTTGCCTTTTCTGTTTCTTCTAGTGATTTTACAAACTCATCGTGCCTTTGTTTAAAATCAAGATATTTAGTTTTAAATTCTTCTAGGCTCATATTAGAATTAATAAGCTTATTGTATTCATCTCCTAAATTCTCAATAGTTTTTATTAGTTTATCATCTCCTAAATTTTTAGCTCTATTTATATAATTCCATATTGATAAACTATCTCCCATAGGATTGCCCCAGCCATCTTGCTCGTAGGAATATTTTAAGGGATTTTTATTCATAAAGGACAAAAATTCTTTTATTTTATTGTTGTCCGTATCGCTATTAAGTCCAGCTAATTTACCCAGTAAGGTTGTTTGTCCTTTAATTGTGCTAAGATTATTTATAAAAAACGCAATTAAAGCACCACCTTTAGATATTTTGTTATCATGTATTTGATATTTATTAGAACCCAAATCCGCTATATTTTTATCAGCAAGCTTCCAAATGAAAGCATTATCGCTTTGTAATTCTTGCCAATAATTTACCCCATCTTTTTGGGATAGATTTTTTAAATCCTGTTCTTGAAAGCTTTCTCCTAATCCCTTATCTTTAACAAAAGAAGAAAAAGAGTTATAAGCATCTCCTATTGTTTTGGCAATGTCTATTTGAGAGTAAAAAGGTTGTCTTTTAATAAAGTTATTTACAAAATTATTTAAACCATCTGCATAAATCTTATAATCTTTTGGCAAGCCTGCTGCTTCGTTAAAATCACTTGTAAAAAAGCCCTCTTTATCTACGCCATAGCCTAAAATTTTATCTACTGCTTGTGATTTATCACTTACAAGGTTATTATTTGCTATGACATTAGATGATTTTGTATTTGAGGTATTATTTGTGTAATTGTAGTTTGAATAAGAATTTATACCATTAATCATTTTTGCCTTCCTGTAAGTAAAGTTTTATTTATAAGATAAATCGGCAAAAATGATTTTTTCATAAGTAAAAATTGTATTTAATGAGGAATTCCTGCTGTTAATCCACCATCAATCAAATAAAGTCCACCAGTTATAAAACTTGCCTTTGGACTTGCTAAAAAATAAATCAGCTCGGCTACTTCATTGGCTTGTCCTACTTTTTTTAAAGGATATTTTTCTGCTTCATTTTGCCAATAAAAATCTGTATTTCCACCATGTGTAATGTTGGCAAAGTCTTGAAATAATCTCTCTGCCATCGGTGTTTTGATAGTTCCTGCACATACAGCATTTACTCTAATTTTTGGTGCTAAATCTAAGCTTAAAGATTTTGTTATTTGTCCTAAAGCACCTTTTGTAAGTCCGTATGCAAAGCTATTTGGCTTTCCTACAAAACATTGGTCAGAGGCATTGATTACAATACTTCCGCCTTCTTTTTTCATATGAGGAATGGCGATCCTCATGGTGTTTACATAGCCATAAATATTGGTTTGAATAATCAAATCAAGCTCCTCATCGCTAATATCAAGAATGGTATTGCAGCGATGAATTCCTGCATTTAAAGAAATTACATCAAAATTTCCAAATTTTTCTAATGCTCTAGCGACAGCATTTTTAATATCTTCTTTATTTTTTGTATCTCCTGCTATAAATAAGACATCTTTTAAATTATTCGCTATTTTTTGTCCTTCTTCTTGATTGATATCCATAAAGGCTACTTTATAGCCTTCATTATGAAATTTATGTACACAAGCATTGCCAATACCAGTAGAGCCTCCTGTAATAAATACAACTTTATCCATAGCATTATCTCCTTTTGTAAATTATAAAGAAATTATTAAAACATATCTAATTTTAAAATATCTTAAAATTAAAATTTAATGATTAATTTTTTTGAGAGCTTGTGTATTTAATATAATTTTTTGCACAAAGATAAAAATTTTTTAACTTTTATCTTGCTTGTTAAAATAATTTTTAATCTTTTGCACAAATTTTTCTTTAGGTTTGATTACACCACTTTCCTTGCCATTTGTGGCATGGTATACACTAACTCCATATTTGCTTGCATAAAATTGCATGAGTAGTTTTTGTAGTTTGTATTCGCTAGAATAATTAAACCAAGCATTATTACTTATGGCTATAATAATTTTTGAATTTTTATAATTTTGTTCTTTTGTAGCTTCGTAACAAATAGCATTGGTAATGATTTGATCATTGAGTTTGTATTTGCTTTGTAATGGTCCTTGATCAAATTCTGCTATATTGGGCAAGAAGTATTTTTGTATTGTTTTTTTGAAAAATGGAATTTCTTCCCCAAAAGGTACTAAAAAATGTTTATTGAGTATATAGCTATTACCTCCTTTAAAAATATATGTACTATTGTAAGTTTTACCCTCTTGTATGTTAAATGCTCCAGTTATGATGATAATTTGGTATGATAGCTCTTTTAGCATTTTTTCGTATAAGGTGTTTTTGAGATTAAATGCAAAAGCGGTTTCTGGCAAGATGACGAGCTCTTTTTTTTCATTGATGGCTTGAATAATTTCTTTGATTAGATTGTCTGAATTTACAGATACATTTTCTTGAAGGAATTTTTGATCTTGAGATATATCTGTAGAGATAAGCTTATAGGATAGATTTAGCTCTTCTGATTTTTTTTCATCGTATTGAAAGCCTATAAAAAATATAATTAAGAGAATAGCAATTTTATAATATCTTGAAATATAATTTTCATGAATAATATATGCTAGTAAAAAAATACAAATAATACCACGATAACTTGGGTCAAAAAAACCATATACAGTATAAACTCCCCAATTAAGCCAATCAAAGCCTAAAGGATGAATAAAGCTTAAACAAAAAATTCCGCAAAGGCGTAAAAAATCGAATTTAAATAAATAACAAATTCTAAAGAGTATTCCATAAACTATACCTATAAGGATAATAACTATAGGTACTAAATAATTTAAGTCAAAATAAATCGAAGAAAGTCCTATCCACCAAAACCAAAGTATCCCTACAAAAAATCCTATCCAAAAATATTGCTTAGGACTTTTGCTTTTTAAAAGCAAGACTAAGCCCCAAATTGCAAGAAATGAACTGATCGCTTGGGTAAAAATATTTTCAAAAAAAGATAAATAAATACAATTTGAAAGCAAAAATGCTATAAAAAAGACTTTTATTATTTTAAAAATGGTAGAATTAGTGTTTAATTTTTTTGGAATAAAGGAAAAATATGGCAGAAAATTCAATTTTAACTTCATTGTTACCTCTTGTTGTGCTATTTGCAATTTTTTATTTTTTGGTTATAAGACCACAACAAAAACAAGCAAAAGCACATAAACAAATGCTTGAGTCTTTGCAAAAAGGAGATAAAATCATCACTAATGGCGGACTTATTTGTGAAGTCGTAAAACCAGAGGACGATTTTATCAAAGTTAAGCTTAATGAAGACAATGTTACTGCAAAAATTTCAAGAGAATTTATAGCAAAGAAAATTGATGCGTAATTCTAAAATCACTTATCGATTGGTTGTTTTTATTGCGGTATTTATTTTTGGAGTTGTTTTTTCACTCCCTTCTTTTTTGCAATCCGAGCGAGGAGTGAAAATCAATTTAGGGCTTGATTTACAAGGCGGACTTTATATGCTTTTGGGTGTAGATAATCAAGAGGCTGTAAAATCTAAAATCAAATCCGTCGCTTCTTCTTTGAGTTATTCTTTTAACAAAGAGAATATTTTAAACGATGGATTAAATATCCATGATGATAGTTTGGATTTTACTTTATTAGATAATGCAGATATAGTTAAGACTGAGAATTTGCTTAAGGAAATTAATGGACTTAATGTGCAAAGAGAAGATATGCATTATACAATTTCTTTTACCTCAGAAGAGGTTAAAAGTATAGAGAATTTTGCTCTTTTGCAAGCAGTTGAGACTATTAGAAATCGTTTGGATCAATTTGGCTTAGCAGAACCAACGGTTGCAAAACAAGGCGAAGATAAAATCTTAGTCGAATTGGCAGGAATTAAAACCAAAGAGGATGAACTAAGGGCTAAAGAGCGCATTACTAAAGCAGCTCATTTGCAACTCATGGAAGTGGATGATTCTAAAATGAGTCAAGCTTCTAATATGAGTGATGCTGAAGCGGCAAGCTATGGGCTTGTTTTAGTTCCTGATTCTAGAAATCCAAATTTAAAATATCCTTTAAAAAGCATTCCTATTTTAGATGGTTCTATGCTTACAGATGCTAGAGTAGGGCTTAGTGATACGAGTAATTATCCTGTTATTAATTTTACTTTAAATGCTGAAGGTTCTAAGAAATTTGCTGATTATACAGGAGCAAATGTTGGAAAGCGTTTGGCTATCGTGCTTGATAATAAAGTATATTCTGCTCCATCGATTAATGAACGCATAGGCGGTGGAAGTGGTCAAATCAGCGGGGCTTTTACTCAAGAAGAAGCACGAGATGTGGCTGTGGCTTTAAGAAGTGGGGCTTTACTGGCGCCAGTTAAACTTTTAGAGCAAAGAAGTATAGGTCCATCTTTGGGTGCTGATAGTATTAAAATGAGTATGATAGCTCTTATAGGTGCTTCGATTTTTATCGTGGTATTTATGGTGCTTTATTATGGTATGGCAGGAATTTTTGCAAATATTGCAATGCTCGTTAATGTTTTGGTTGTTGTGGCTGTAATGGCAATGTTTGGTGCAACTTTGACTTTACCAGGTATGGCAGGACTTGTTTTAACTGTAGGTATGGCTGTTGATGCCAATGTTATCATTAATGAGCGTATCAGAGAGCTTTTGCGCGAGGGTGCAAATATCAAAGCAAGTATAGAGCAAGGTTATAAAAATGCTATGAGCGCGATAATAGATTCTAATATCACCTCTCTTGTAACCTCTATAGCACTTTATGCTTATGGAACAGGTGCTGTTAAAGGATTTGCAGTGACTTTAGGAATTGGTATTGTTGTTTCTATGATTACTGCTATTTGGGGAACGCATGGAATGTTTGATTATTCTATGCGCCGTATTGAAAAAAGTAATAATACAAGATTTTGGTTTGGTTATAGGAGAAAATAATGCAGTTTTTTAGCGAAAAGAAAATTTATGATTTTATGAGAATGCGTTTTGCTGCAATTTCTCTTTCTATCGTTTTATTTTTTGGGTCTATTTATTTGCTTTGGGATAGGGGTTTGCAATTTGGTATTGACTTTAGTGGAGGTACTTTAATCCAGCTTAAATACGATACAGCAGCTCCCATTCCTCAAATTCGTGAAATCTTAGAAAAACAAGGCAGTTTTCAAAATTTATCCGTAACTGAATTTGGAAGCAAAGAAGAGATTACTATCCGTTTTTTAGGAAGCAATGATAGCTTAGGTAGTGATATAGGAGAGCATATTAGCACCCTTTTAAAAGATACGGGTAAATTTGAAGTGCGTCGCGCGGATGTTGTGGGTCCAAAAGTGGGCGATGAGCTTAGAAATAAAGGTATTATGGCTATCATTGTATCCTTAGTAGCGATTTTAATTTATATCGCAATACGCTTTGAATGGCGTTTTGCATTAGCGGCAATTATTAGCGAAATTCACGATGTTGTGATTACTTTAGGGGCGATTTCATTGTTTAAAATCGATGTAAATTTAGATACCTTGGCTGCGGTTTTAACAGTGCTTGGATATTCTTTAAATGATACAATCATCATTTTTGATAGAATTAGAGAGGGAATTAAGACGAGTAAAAAAAGCGAGCTTGCTCCTATTATTAACGAAAGTGTTTCAGCAACCCTATCTAGAACGGTATTAACTTCAGGTCTTACTTTGGCCACTGTTGTCATACTTTATTTTTTTGGCGGAGAGATGATACAAGGATTTTCTTTGGCTTTGATAGTGGGTATTGTTGTAGGAACTTTAAGTTCTATTTTTGTAGCTAGTCCGACTTTACTTTGGTTTAAATTCAGTGTTATTGATTTTAGAAATAAAGAGCTTGAAAAACTTAAAAGAAAGCAAGAAAAAGAACGCAATCGTGCAATGTATGAAAAAGGAACGGTTTAAAGGAATATTATGGCTTATGATGCAAATTTAATAGAAAAAAGATGGCAAGAAATTTGGGACAAAAATGAGTATTTTGAACCCAAAGATGATTTAACCCTACCTAAAAAATATATTTTATCTATGTTTCCTTATCCAAGTGGTCGTATACATATGGGACATGTGAGAAATTATAGTATAGGTGACGCTATTGCTAGATATTATCGCAAGATAGGTTATAATGTTTTACATCCTATCGGTTTTGATAGTTTTGGTATGCCCGCTGAAAATGCAGCTATTAAGCACAAAATTCATCCAAAATCTTGGACTTATGAGAATATAGCCTATATGAAAAATGAACTTTTTTCTTTAGGATTTTCTTTTTCAAAAAAAAGAATGCTTGCAACCTCTGATCCGCTTTATACAAAATTTGAACAAGAATTTTTTATCAAAATGTATGAAAAAGGTTTGATTTATACCAAAGAAGCGAATGTAAATTGGTGCGAGCAAGATCAAACCGTTTTGGCAAATGAGCAAGTAGAAGATGGAAAGTGTTGGCGTTGTGGACATGAAGTGGTTCAAAAAAAGATGCCAGGGTATTATGTAAAAATTACAGCCTATGCAGAGGAACTTTTAAGCGAACTTGAAAATTTAAAAGATAAGTGGCCTTCTCAGGTTTTAACCATGCAAGAAAATTGGATAGGTAAAAGTGAAGGTTTGGAATTTTCTTTAAATTTAGACAAAGAAAGCTTGGAAAAAACAAAGACACAATCTTTTGAAGTTTTTACTACTCGCGCAGATACTATTTATGGTATTTCTTATGTAGCTTTAGCACCTGAACATAAAATTGTGCAAAATTTAATACAAGCAAATTGTTTAGATGATGAAAAAGTAGAACAAATTAAAAATATGCAAAAACAAAGCGCTAGGGAAAGACAAATAGCTGATAAAGAAGGGTGTTTTTTAGGAATTTACGCTATCCATCCTTTGACTCAAGAAAAACTCCCTGTTTGGGTGGCAAATTTTGTTTTAGCTGATTATGGTAGTGGGGCTGTAATGGCTGTTCCAGCTCACGATGAGAGAGATTTTGAATTTGCTAATAAATACAAACTTGAAATCAAGCAAGTGATTGAGTGTGAAGATGCACAGCTTCCTCATGTTCAAAAAACAGGAAAGCTTATCCAAAGTGGTGAATTTAATGGGTTTGATTGCAATGAAGTAAGAGCGAGAATTATTTCAAAATTTGAAGATGAAAAGTTAGGAAAAAGGGTTATTAATTTTAAAATTCGCGACTGGGGAGTTTCTCGCCAAAGATACTGGGGTGCTCCTATACCTATGGTAAAATGCAAAAATTGTGGGATTGTGCCTCAAAAAATTGAGAATTTACCTATTACCTTGCCTGAAGATATTCAAATCACAGGAGAGGGCAATCCGCTTGAAAAACATCCTATTTGGAAAAATTGTACTTGTCCAAAATGTGGACAAGAAGCACAAAAAGAAAGCGATACTTTGGATACTTTTTTTGAAAGTTCATGGTATTTTGCACGCTTTGCAAGTGATGAAAAAACATGGCAAGAAAAGGCTTTGGATAAAGAAAGTGTGAAGTATTGGATGAATGTTGATCAATATATAGGTGGCATAGAGCATGCCATTTTACATTTGCTTTATGCAAGATTTTTTCAAAAAGTTTTAAAAGATTTAGGCTATTTAGAGGATAATGAGCCTTTTGCTAGACTTTTAACTCAAGGTATGGTTTTAAAAGATGGTGCCAAAATGTCTAAATCCAAAGGAAATGTAGTCGATCCTGATGATATTATCAATAAATACGGAGCCGATACTGCAAGACTTTTTATCCTTTTTGCTGCACCTCCTGCTAAAGAACTTGAATGGAATGATGATGCGGTTGAGGGGGCTTATAGGTTTATTTGTAGGCTTTATGATAGGGCTCAAAATGTAAGAGCTGGGGAGCTTTTAGAATTTAAGCATGATGATTTAAATAAGGAAGAAAAATACGCTAGATTGAAAGTGTATGAAGCTTTGAAAAAATCTTTTGAAGTTTATACTCAAAGCTTTGCTTTTAATACCCTAATCGCTGCTTGTATGGAAGCGCTTAATGCTTTAGCTCCTTGTAAAAATGAAGCTTTAGAACAGGAAGCTTTTTATATTATCTTAAATATTTTAGAACCTATTATTCCTCATGTGTGCTTTGAATTAAGTGATAAGCTTTTTAAATGTGAGAATTTTAAGGTTTTAAATTTAAAAGAAGAAGTTTTTGTAAAAGATAGTTTAAATTTAGGCATCAGCGTAAATGGCAAAAAGCGTGGAGAAATTGAAGTTTCAAGCTCGGCAAGTCAAGATGAAATTTTAGAGCTAGCAAAGCAAAAAGTTTCAAAATGGCTAGAGGGTAAAAACATAGTTAAAGAGATTTATGTAGAGGGAAAACTGGTAAATTTGGTGATAAAATGAAAGGAATTTTATTTTTTATCGTAGCTTTGTTTTTAGGGGCGTGTGGTTATGTTCCAACTTCAAAAGTAGCGGATAATATTTTTGATGATAAAGTATATGTGAATGTGGAATTAAGCCTTCAAGATCCTAGAAACAGTATTTTCGTAGCCGATACGCTTAAAGAGATGGTTATTTCAAAATTGGGACGAAGATTGGCTTTAAAACATGAGGCAGATGATGTGATCAATGTTAGGATGAATAATCTTGAATTTATCCCTTTAATCTATGATCAAAATGGTTATGTTGTAAGCTACAAAGCCAAACTTAATCTAGAATTTAAAGTGGTATTTAAGGATGGTAGCGTCGAACATTTTAATACAAGTGGAAGCTATAATTTTGATATATCACCTAACAGTATTATCAGTGATACAGCGCGCTACGAAGCTATACGCTCAGCTTCTAGCGAAGCTTTTGATGAATTTATTTCAGTAATAGCTATCAAGGGACAAAAGCGTGCTGCCCAATATTAATGAAATAGCAAAAGAAACTTTAATCACACTTAAGGATAGAAAGCTTCGTCCTACCCCTGAAAATTATACAGAAATTTTTGAAGAGCTTTCTAAAAAATATGGTTTAATAAGCTCAAATAAAGCCAAGCTTGAAAAATATAAAGCTTTGCTTTTACCAAACTATCAACAAGAGTTAAATTCTAAATCCATCCGTACTTTAGAAGAATTAATAAGCTTTTTAATCTCCGCATTAAATAGACAAAATGGAAAGCAATTTAGTGAATTTTTCGATTTTTTGGCTACCTTATCTAAAAGTTTGCAAGTAAGTAAAGATAAAAAAATCAGAGACTTGGCTAAAATTACTTCTATTAGAATTTCAAAAACTATGGACAGCGAAAGTATTTATTTGCTTTCTAAAAAATGGAAAGAATTTGAAAAAAATTATAACGAAAATGATTTAGAAGGCGGATTAAGAAGATATGGCATCGCAAAATATGATGATTTTGATACCGTGGTTAAAAAACTTCTAAATAAGTTAGAAGAAAGGAGTTTAGAAGTTTTTGCTGAACTTTTGGCCTCTTGTTTGAATCCATCTTTGGTTGAGGATCTTAAAATTCATGGTTTTGTACAAAATTTACTTCAAAAACCCTTTCTTTTAAGTGAAAGCGGTTTTAAAAATGAACTTTTAGAATTTGTCAATCGTCGTGTGATGGTTGATAATATGTATGTGCAAAAAAATTTAAATTTTTTTAATGATAACTTGAAAAAGATTTATGAGCTTTTTATGCTGTTAAACAAGTCCAATGAGCAAAATATGGATTTTATAAATACCTTAAAACCCGATAAACAAGGGGAAATAAAACTTAGTTTTGAACTTTTAAAACAAAAATTTATACAACTTAATGAGAGGATTAATTCTTTAAATGCACAAATTGAATTTACGCAAAATTTAGAAGAGCGTGAATCTTGGAGTGTTTTAAAAGAGCTTGAGAGATTGGATGAAAATTACAATAAATATAAAGTTAATTATTCTTTAGCATTATTTTCTATAAAAAATTATCGTTTTATTATGGAAAGGTATGGGGTAGGTAGCTTAAATGAAATTTTTGTGCGTTTTAAAAAAATTTTAAAAGATAATTGCTCTGAATTTGATGAGCTTTGGATGATAGATGAAAAGAGTTATCTTATTATTTCACCTGGAAGAAATAAAGAAAAAGTGGCACAGCTTGTCCGAGAAAATTTAAAGACTATTGAAAATTTTCGTTTTATTTATAAGCAAGATATTATTACTCCAAAAATTACCACAGCTTATTTGGATAAGCAAAGTAAGCCCCATGCTAATATTTTAGAAGAATTAATGAATCAAATTTCAAATTTAGATGAAAGAAACAATGCAAAAGATCAGTAAGGTTGATGAATTTTTAGTACAAAAAAGTACAAATTATGACAAGATCGATCGTTTTGTTATGTTTAGAATGTATGAAAAATATAAAACAAATTTTTCGATTAAACCCATTGTGCATATTATAGGAACCAATGGAAAAGGAAGTACGGGTAGATTTTTAACCCAGCTTTTAGAAGGCTTGGGTTTTAAAGTGGGGCATTATACCAGTCCGCATATTTTTGAATTTCGTGAGCGCTTTTATAAAAATGGAGATATTGTTAGCGAAAATGATTTAGAGCTCGCGCATGAAAATTTGTTAGATATTTTTAAGGATAATTTAAAAAAACTTAGCTATTTTGAATATGCTACTTTTTTAGCAGTCGAGCTTTTTAAAGATTGTGATTATGCGATTTTTGAAGCAGGAGTTGGGGGTGAATATGATGCAACTTCTGTTTTTGATAAAAGCTTGAGTATTTTTACAAAGGTGGGATTTGATCATACTCAAATTTTAGGAGATAGTTTAGAAAAGATTGCTAGAACAAAATTTAAAGTTATGGCAAAACAAGCTTTGATTTCAAGCGAGCAAGATGAAAGAGTTTTGCAAATGGCTCAAAAAATAGCATTTTTAAAAAATACAAAATTATATTTTTCATGGCAGTTAAAGGATGAAAATTTAATGCAATTAAATGAGTATGTTCAAAAATACGATTTGCCTGAATTTTTAAGACACAATTTAATTTTAGCCTTAAATGCATTAGAAATATTACTTTCTAAAGAAAAACTTAGTCAAGCTTTGTTAAAATTAGGAAAATTAAATTTAAAGGGACGCTGTGAGCAAATTGCGCCCCATTTGTATGTGGATGTGGGTCATAATGTTATGGCTGCTAGCGCCCTGTGTAAAAAATTTAGTGGCGAAAAGCTTGTTTTAATCTACAATTCTTATCTTGATAAAGATATTTTTGAGATTTTAAAAACATTAAAGCCTATTATTGATACAATAAAAATATATAAATATGTAAGTTTAGAAAGAAGATTGGCTAATGATAAAATTTATCAAGTTGCCAATGCTTTAAATCTTAAGTGTGAAGAATTTGTTTCTTTAGATGAAAAGAAAAAAACTTTAGTTTTTGGTTCTTTCGCTTTAGTCGAAAGTTTTTTAAAGGAGTGGAGTGATAAAAAATAAATTTACCATCACTATTACAGATATTAATGGTTCAAGGCATTTTTATTTAAATCAGATCATTAAAAAAATCGTTCTTTATGTAGTAGCTTTTATATTTTTGTTTTTAATTTTTAGCGGTTTTTATATTAAATATCTTGATAGCAAACTGAGTGATATTAGTACTAAAAGAGAAGAGCTTTTAGCAAAAAGCAAGGAATTAGAACTTGCTAATGCGCAAATGCAAAAAAATGTTGAAGAAAAAGCAAAGCAATATGCAGCTATAGAAGATAAGATTGCTTCTTTTGAAGAAGCTTTGGGCTTAGAAGCTGAAAATAATCTTACTATTACAGATAGGCTTGATAATTTAAAGCTTACAAATGAGCAGCAAATTGGGATTTTAGGACAAATTCCTAATGGATGGCCTATTGAAAATAAAGGCGTTACGGGAAATTTTGGATGGAGGGAACACCCTCTTTTGAAAAGAAGAGAATTTCATCCAGGTATTGATTTAAGAGCAGCGATAGGTACGCCTATATATGCACCTGCTAGTGGGGTGGTTGAGTTTTCAGGATATAGTGACAATGGTTATGGGTATAATGTGATTTTGCTACATAATTTTGGCTTTAAAACTGTTTTTGCTCATATGGTGAGAAAAGATGTTGTTAAAGCAGGCCAGTTTGTCAATAAGGGGCAACTGATAGGCTATACTGGCAACACAGGACTTTCAACAGGTCCGCATTTGCACTATGAAGTAAGGTTTATTAATAAAACCTTAGAACCTTTATATTTTTTAAATTTAGAAAGAAAAAATATGAATGAGTTTTTTAATCAAGAAAGGAGAGTTCCATGGCAATCTTTAATAAAAGCGGTAACGGCACAGCACTTAGCTCCAGTTCCGAAACAACAGTAATTTCATCAGGTGCTAGAATAGAGGGTGAATTTTATTTTGCTTCTATGCTTCATGTGGATGGAGAGCTTAATGGTATAGTGCATTCTGAAAGCATAGTAGTTATAGGAAAAAATGGGAATTTAAAAGGTGAGCTTAAGGCTGATAAGATAGTTGTTAATGGCTGCTTTGAAGGCGATTTGGAGGCAGATAGCCTTGAAATTTTAGCAGGTGGCGTGGTTAGCGGGAATATCAGCATTAAAGACTTAGCTATAGAAAATGGCGGTCGTTTTAATGGGACTAGTAAAATAAAGCAAGAAGAGCCTGTAAGGTTGTTAGAGAATAGCTCAGAATAATGCAAGCAAATTTTTTTGAGTATTTACAAGATTCAAATATAGCACAATTAGTGCTTTGCGAAGATGATAAAGAATCTTTTTTGCTTTCTCAAGTTGCTCTTTTTAAGGATCTAAAAACCTTTGTTTTACCTGATTTTAGAGCTGAATTCGGAGATGATTTAAGGGCTTTTTCCAAGGAGCTTTTTGAGCTTTGCAAGGTTTTAAATGCTTATCACAAGGAAAAAGATACTAAAATTCTTATTTCCCCTTTGTCTACCATACTTAAAAAATTACCCGGTCAAAAACATTTAAAAAATTACAAACTTTCTAAGAAAAATGTTTTTAATTTAAGTGAATTTAAAAATGAGCTCAACAAGCTTGGATATGAATTTGTGGATATGGTTCAAGATAAGGGTGAGGTAAGTATACGCGGAGAGATTATTGATATATTTTGTATCAATGAAGAATTACCTACTAGGGTTTTGCTTTTTGGAGATGAGTTAGAAAGCATTAGAAAATTTGATCCTATGAATCAAAAATCATTTCCCAAAGAATATGAAGAACTTGAAATTTGTCCTTTTTTGACATATTTTTCTGAGGAAAATTATGAAAATTTTAAAGACAAATTAGAAAATTTCAATAGCGATGTTTTGATTAATGATATTAATTCTTTAGGATTTTGGTGTATTGATGATTTTTGTGATTATTTAGAACTTGATTTTATAAGTATCAAAAAATTCAATCAAGAAGAATGGGATAAAGATCTTAGCAAAATCAATGCTAAAATTATACCCCAAGCCTCTGTTTATAAGGATTTAAAAAGTTCTTACAATAAAGACTTCTTTTCTTTGCAACAAAATAAAAAAATTACGATTTTGGCTAAAAATGAAGCTTTGTTTAAGGCTTTAGAGCTTGAAAATACACAAAATATTTCTTTTCAAAAAAGCGATTTGATCCTTAATTTAATTAGCAATCAAGAACTTATCATCTCATTAAATCATAAAGAAAAACAAAAATATAAGCGTAAAGCAAATTTGATTATAGATGAGTTAAAAATTGGTGATTTTATCGTTCATGAGGATTATGGTGTGGGTAAATTCTTAGGTCTTGAAATGATTAGCATTAGTGAGGCTAAGAAAGAATTTGTTGCCATTGAATATCAAAATAGCGATAAACTTCTTTTACCGGTTGAAAATCTTTATATGATAGATAAGTATTTAGGAGCTAGTGGAGGCATACCGCTTTTAGATCGCTTGGGAAAAATGACTTTTATCAGGCTAAAAGAAAGGCTAAAAACCAAGCTTTTGGCTATTGCTTCTGAGATTGTTATTATGGCGGCTAAAAGAGCTTTAATTAAACCAAAAGAAATCAAGATAGATTATGCAGATCAAGCTTATTTTGTTTCAAAAGCTGGATTTTCTTATACACAAGATCAAAATAAGGCTTGTGAAGAAATTTTAAACGATTTTGAAAACGGCAAAGTGATGGATAGACTTTTAAGCGGTGATGTGGGTTTTGGTAAAACCGAAGTTGCGATGAATGCTATTTATCCCGTGGTAAAAAGCGGTTTTTGTGCTTTTTTCTTTGCGCCTACCACGCTTTTATCTCATCAGCATTATAAGAGTTTAAAAAAGCGTTTTGAGCCTTTTGGCATTGAAGTTTTTAAACTGGATCGCTTTACAAGCACTAAAGAGAAAAAAACTTTAATGTTAAATTTAGAACAAAACAAAGCCTGCGTGGTGATTGGCACCCACGCACTTTTAAATGTAGAATGTGAAAATTTAGCCCTTGTTATCATTGATGAGGAGCATAAATTTGGAGTAAAACAAAAAGAAAAATTAAAAGAATTAACCCAAAATTCTCATCTTTTATCTATGTCTGCTACTCCTATACCAAGGAGTTTAAATCAAGCTTTAAGCTCTATAAAATCTTATAGTGTTTTACAAACCCCTCCAGAAGATAGGCTTGATGTTAGAACCTTTGTGAAAGAAAATGATGATGCGCTTTTAAAAGAGGCTATAACAAGAGAATTAAGACGCGGCGGACAAATTTTTTATATACACAATCATATTGCAAGTATAGAGCAATGTAAAAAACATTTACTTGATTTATTTAAAAATTTAAGGATTTTGATTTTGCATTCTAAAATTGATGCGAAGATTCAAGAAGAAGAAATGCTTAAATTTGAAAACAAAGAATACGATTTACTTTTAAGCACTTCTATTGTTGAAAGCGGTATTGATCTGCCTAATGCAAATACTATGATAGTCGAAAGAAGTGATAGATTTGGAATGGCTGATTTGCACCAATTACGCGGCCGTGTAGGCAGGAGTGATAGGCAGGGGTATTGTTATTTTTTAGTTGAAAATAAAGAAGAACTTACTCAAGATGCACTTAAGCGTCTTGTTTCTTTAGAGAGTAATTCTTATTTAGGAGCAGGTTCAGTTTTAGCTTATCATGATCTTGAAATTCGCGGAGGTGGAAATTTGCTAGGTATCGATCAAAGCGGACACATAGAGCAAATTGGACTTAGCTTGTATCTTAAAATGCTAGAAGATGAGTTAAATGCACTTACTAAAAAAGAAAGCTTTGAAGAGAAAAAAATAGACTTAAAACTTACCATCAATGCTTTTTTAAATTCAGAACTTATCAATGAAGATCGTTTAAGATTGGAGCTTTATCGTAGACTTAGTAAATGTAAAAATATAGATGAAGTCTATGAAATTGAAGGTGAAATCGAGGACCGCTTTGGAAAACTTGATCTTTATACGAAGCAATTTTTAATGCTGATTATAATTAAAATTTTAGCTTTGGGGAAATTTAAAACCATAAGCAATTTTGAGCAAAATATACAATTTGTAAAGATCAATGATGAAAAAGAGTTTATTAAAGCAAGAAGCAAAGATGATGATGATATTATAGAAGCAGTTTTAACGCATTTAAGGAAAGATAAATAAATGATTGACTGGGATAAAACTTATGCGGCAATTTATAGATCTAGAAAAGATTATTTAAAACCCATTATAGATCTTGATAATATCAGCTTAAATGATTTATTGGGCATGGAAGAACAAAAAAATGTCCTTTATCAAAATACTTTAAATTTTATCCATAATAAAGGAGCAAATCACGCACTTTTATGGGGTGCTAAGGGTACGGGTAAATCAAGCTTGATTAAGGCTATTTTTAATGAATTTAAAGACAAAGGCTTAAGGCTTGTAGAGTTAGCTAAAGATGATTTATTTGCTTTAGTTGATATTATCGATGAGTTAAGAGAACAGCCTTTTAAATTTATATTATTTTGTGATGATTTTTCCTTTGAAAAAAACGATGATAGTTATAAATTTTTAAAGCCCTTGTTAGAGGGTAGTATAGAAGCACCTCCGCAAAATATTATTATTTATGCGAGTTCTAATAGACGCCATTTATTAAGTGAAAGTATGAGTGATAATCAAGGAGTTCAAGTTGCTCATACAGAGCTTCATGCAAGCGATGCGGCTGAGGAGAGATTGAGTTTAAGCGATAGATTTGGCCTTTGGCTTAGTTTTTATCAAGGAAATTTAAACGAGTATTTAAAGCTTGTTGATTTTTATTTTAAAGATATAAAATGCGATAAAGAGCTTTTGCATAAAAAAGCAAAAGAATTTGCAAATTTAAGAGCAAGTAGAAGTGGAAGAACTGCAAAGCAATTTTATTTAGCCTTTAAGGAAAGTATTGAATGAATGGAGCTGATATTTTTAAAAAACTTCTTGCTTGCAATTTGGATTTTAAAGAATTTGATTGGCTTGAGAATCAAGGCTTGAGCGAT
This sequence comes from Campylobacter sp. JH23, assembly GCF_017846595.1. Classification (NCBI taxonomy): domain Bacteria; kingdom Pseudomonadati; phylum Campylobacterota; class Epsilonproteobacteria; order Campylobacterales; family Campylobacteraceae; genus Campylobacter; species Campylobacter sp. JH23. The sequence goes on from NZ_JAEQBP010000004.1 coordinate 243,760, forward strand.
TTTGAGCTTTTAATTTCTGTGATTTTAACCCAAAATACAAAATGGGATAATGTCTTAAAGGCGTTAAATAACTTAAAAAATGCGCGAATTTCAAGCTTAGAGCAGCTTTCAAATTTATCCAATCTAGAGCTTGCTACTCTGATAAAACCAAGTGGATTTTACAATACCAAAGCCAAACGCTTAAAAGAGTTAGCAAATAAGATTTTAGATACTTATAGCAATATAGAAAATTTTAAGAAAAATGTAGATCGAGAATGGCTTTTAAATACTAAAGGTTTAGGCTTTGAAAGCGTGGATAGCATTTTAAATTATCTTTGCAAAAGAGAAATTTTGGTTGTGGATAGCTATACGCAAAGATTGGCTACACATTTGGGTTATGAATTTGAAAATTATGAAGATTTAAGAGAATTTTTTGAAAGCGGCATAGAAAACGAGCAAGAAAATTTGTGTCAAATTTTAGAAAAAAAATACGAGCTTTTTGAACTTTATCAAATTTTCCATGCTGCGATTATTGCTTTTGGAAAAGTTGCCTTCAAGGGAGTAAAATTGACTTTAGAGGGTGAAAATTTGATTCAAAATTTAAAGGAAGAATAATGAAAGCAAAAGGAAGTGATTTAATTCCTGTATTGAGTATAGCTGGAAGTGATTGTAGTGGTGGGGCTGGCATACAAGCTGATCTTAAAACTTTTAGCGCTCACAATCTTTTTGGTATGAGTGTTGTTTTAAGTGTAGTGGCTGAAAATACTGCAAGAGTGATTTCAGTTCATGATATACCCGTTCAAAGTGTGGATGAGCAAATGCTTGCTGTTTTTGAAGATATAGTGCCAAAGGCGACTAAAATAGGAATGATAGGAACTTGTGAGTTGATGGAGTGTGTGGCTAGAAATTTAGAAAAATTCAAACCCCAAAATATAGTTATCGATCCTGTGATGTTTGCAAAAAATGGTTTTGCTTTAATGCCACAAGAAAATTGTGATTTTTTTAAAAAAACCATAGTGAAATTTGCAGATATTCTTACGCCTAATATCCCAGAAGCGGAATTTCTTTGCGATTTTAAAATAAAAAATGAAGAAGATATGATAAAAGCGGCTAAATATTTATGTACGCAAGGAGCAAAAGCTGTTTTGCTTAAAGGGGGGCATAGTGAAGAAAATGCCAATGATGTGCTTTTTGATGGTAATGAAATTTTTATTTTAAAAGGCGAACGCATAGAAACAAAAAACACTCATGGTACAGGTTGTACACTCTCTTCGGCAATTGCTAGTAATTTAGCCTTGGGAAAAGATTTGTATAATGCTGTAAGTGAGGCAAAAGAATATGTAAGAAATGCAATTTATTATTCTTTAAATTTAGGGAAGGGCTGTGGGCCAACTAACCATTTTTTCAGGTTTTTAAATGAAAAATGATTTAGATCTTAGTCTTTATCTTGTAGCAAGTCGTGGAAAAAAAAGTGACGAGCTTTTTTTAAACACGCTTGAAGAAGCGATAAAGGGTGGAGTAAGTATAATCCAACTTCGTGAAAAAGAATTAAGTTCAAGAGAATTTTACAAGCTTGGCTTGAAAGTACAAAAGCTTTGCAAGGAGTATGAAATACCCTTTTTAATCAATGATAGAATCGATATCGCCTTGGCTTTAGATGCTGATGGGGTGCATTTAGGGCAAGAGGATTTAGAAGTGCGCTTTGCAAGAAAAATTTTAGGTAAAGAAAAAATCATAGGCTTAAGTCTTAAGAACTTAGAACAATTAAAAGATATTGACGGGGCTGATTATTTAGGTTGTGGTGCGATTAAGGCTACTCCAACTAAAGAAAGTTCTGTTATAAGTTTTGAAACCTTGAGTCAAATTTGTGAAAAAAGCCCTATAGGCGTGGTAGCAATAGGCGGGATTGATAAAGAGCTGATTAAAGAGCTAAAGGGCATTAAAATAAGTGGCATTGCAGTAGTTAGAGCCATAATGGATGCGCAAAATGCTTATTTGGCAACTAAAGAGCTTAGGCAAGAAATGAATGAAAATTTATCTTTTAAATGAGACTGTTTTTGAGGGTGTGGAAAATCTTGTTTTAAATGAGATAGTTTTTTACGATTTTGGTGTCAATTTAGATGAATTTGATGCTTTACTTTGTACTTCAAAAAATGCCCTAAAAGCTTTAAAAAAAACAAAAAATAGTTTAAATTTAGATATTAATGTATATGCAGTAGGGCAAAACACTGCTCAATTTGCTAAGGATATGGGTTTTAAAAAGGTTCAATTTGCGCCAAAATCTTATGGAAGTGAGCTTTTTAATCATTTTAAAGAGGAATTAAAAAACCAAAAATGCCTTTATTTAAGGGCTGAAAATATAGCTTCTACTTTAAATTTAGATCTTAGAACTTATGGGGTAGATTTACAAGAAATCATTGTTTATAAGAATGTTTTTAAAAAAAGCAAGCAAACAATCCTTCATCCTGCTATTTTTATTTTTACTTCTCCTTTGAGTGTGGAAAATTTTTTTAAACAATATGATTTAAAAAAGGAAGATAAGGTCATAGCAATAGGGCAGAGCACAGCAAAAAAACTTACTCATCTAGATAATCTTTTTATAAGTTCTAAACAGGATTTAAAAGAGTGTGTGAAATTGGCTAAAAGTCTTATTTAGTTTGATTCCAAAATGATTCTTTTGTATGCAAGATAAAGGTTTTATTTATTAAAATTTCATCATTGACATTTTTTTGTGTATTTAACGCTATACTCATATGCGCGATTATGATACCATCTTGGCTTAAATTTGCATCTTTGTTGATCGCTTGAAATTTGAAATTTTTACACTGGGCTATGGGATAGTGGTATTGTATTTTGATTTTATCGTTTAAATTAGGATAGTGAAGCGTGATAGAATCTAAACATTCCTTTCCGTCTAATTTAGCTTGATAAAGTAAATATTTAACGAGTTTCTCATCGGCTAAAATTTGGGCTTGTAAATAATAATAAGCATCTTTTACAAATCTTGGTATATAACTTGAAGTGGTGATATTTAAACTAAGCCATATCCCTAAAGCACTGATTAAAAATACCAAGGATAGTAAAATATAGGCTCGTTTCATATGAATAACCTTTTTGTAAGGCAATATTCTTGCTCTTGTTCTTTTAAACATACTTTAAGTTTTTGTTTTTGTATTTCAAATAAGCTTACATTATCCATAAATATAGAGTATTGCTCAAGCTGATTATTAAAATAAGGATAGAGCTCATAATGAATTTTATCTTCTTTAAGAAATAATTTTATTCTAGCTTGGATAGGGATAAATTTACCCTTAAAAGAAGCAGTGATATTATTTTCTGAATGAATGAATATTTTTTTAATTTCTTTATTTACTAAAGCATAAATGATATTTTGCTCATCATTATACAATTCTTTTCGATTTTGAAGTTGAAGTTTAAAATTACTATTGGGAGAATATAAACTTGTATTGTTTTCTAAAATAAGGCTAGAATTTAATAATTTTTCTTTATTATCATCAAGATATAATAAATCATCTTTAAGCAAACAGCTTATATGATTTGGCTCAAAAGTAATATTAGTGCAAGTTTGAAGCAATTTTTCTAATCTTAACACACTTAAATGAGTTTTTAGTATCAAATCTTTCATTTTTAATTGTTGATTGTTTAAATAATAAAATTCCCACAATGTCCTTGATAGAAAAAGTGCTAAAAATCCGATTAGAATTAATACAAGAATAGTTTCAAAAAGACTAAAAGCTTTATTCATCGTAAAAATATAGGGAGTAATCTTGATTTTGAATATGTAATTTTTTAAATTGAAAGATATTATCATTTATAAAGTTTTCTTTAAAATCAAAAGTTTTTAAATTCTGTATATGAAGTTTTATATCTCTTTGATGAGGATCGGTATAAAGTTTATCTTGCAGTGTGTATAATCTTTCAAAATAATTTAAATAATCATGATTGTCATTTAGCTGATAAAATAATTTAGAAATACTTGTAAAAATTAATCCTAGGATAATTATACAAAGAATTAATTCTAAAAGCGAGAATGCAACTTTCATGTTGCACTAGCATTAAGAGCCTCAAAAAAAGTCCCACGGATACCTTTTTGCTCTAATACTTTAATCCCTTTTATGGTAACACCTGCAGGCGAGCAGATATTTTCCTTAATGATGGCTGGGTGCTCGTTTTCTAGCAAGGCTGCAGCACTTTTAAAAAGCGAACGAGTGAGATTTAAACTCAGCTCTTTTGATAATCCTTCATACACGCCAGCATTAGCAATGCTTTCAGCTACTAATGCTAAAAAAGCAGGAGCGCAACCGCTTATAGCCATCGCAGCATTCATTTGTTTTTCTTCGTTTAACTCATAAGCCTTGCCAAAAGTATTTAAAATTTCTATGACTTCATCTTTAAAATTTGAATTTTTTAAAACATAAGGAGTTGTGGAAGCTTTATATTTAGCTGCTGTATTTGGCATTATCCTTGCATAATTTTGGGCTTGGATAAGTTTTAATTTATCAAAATCCGTATTGGCTAAAACTGAAATTAAAATTTTTGCCTTGCCTTTTAAATTTGCTGCGACACTTTCTAAGGCATAAGGTTTAAAAGCTAAGATAATATTTTTATTTTCTATATTAAAATCTTTATAGAGTAAAGTTTTAAAACCTTCTTTTTCTAAAATTTGAAGCTTTTCTAAATTTCTACCGACTATATAGATATTATAAGAATCTTTTAATCCATAAGCCAAAGCTTGCGCCATCGCACCATTAGCAAGTATATATAAATCAGCTTTCATTACTTCTTAATATAATTTGCAATTTGATCCGCTTGAAAAAAGTTAGGATAAGCTACAGTATCTAAGATTACTTGCACCATGGAATTATTATCAAGATTAATAACCACAGGAGCTAGGAAATTTACAGTAGATTCTTCTATACTTTTAGCAATTGCTACTATATTGAAAATTTTCATATTTGACTCTGGTGTCAAAGAAAGCAATTCTTGGTAGTATGTAGGTATCTCAAATTCATAATCTGGTCTTATAAGATAAGGATTAATAAGAACAAAAGAAAAATCTTTTCCATCAAGACTTTTAAGTCTTACAAACACTTCATCAATGGTTGAAAATTCCATATTTTTGGTTTCTTCAAAACCTAAGATAGGGCATTTAACAGCTAGTGTCATTTTTTCTCCTCGAGTTTATAATAAAATATTTTATCACAAAATAAGCAATATTAGTTCCAAAATTTAAATTTATTTATTTATTTTCACTATAATTTTAACTAGAAATAATCATAAAGCATTTAAAATAGTGTATTTAACTAAAAAAATGAAAAAGGTAAAAATTAATGAAAAAAAATTTCTTTCTATGTATTTTATTGGGGATTTTATTCAGTGCTTGCAGTACAAAAAATGATGAAGGATTGTATAATTTAAGTGCAAATGAATGGTATAAACAAATCATTAAAGATTTGCAAGATAAAGATTTGGAAAAAGCTGATGATCATTATAATGGTATGGCAAGTGAGCATATAGCAGATCCGCTTTTAGAAACAACACAAATTATCTTAGCACAAGCACATATGGATGAAGAAGAATATCAATTAGCGGAGTTTTATTTAGATGAGTATAATAAAAAATTTGGAAATTCACGCAATGCAGATTATATTCGCTATCTTAAAATCAAAGCTAAATTTGATGCCTTTGCCGTGCCAAATCGTAACCAAGCTTTAATGCTTGAAAGCCAAAAAGAAATAGATAGTTTTTTAAATGATTATCCTTATACAGAATACGAACCTTTAGTACAGACTATGTTAACTAAATTTAATTTAGCTGTATTTTATTTAAATGATACAATACAGGATTTATATGAGCGTACAGGTCATACTCAAAGTGCTGAAATTTACCAAGAAAGATTGCAAGAAAGTGAGTTTTATCAACAAAGCATTATCAAGCCAGAACTTCCTTGGTATAGAAGTATATTTGAAAAATTTTAGATTTAAGGGAAACTGATGCAAATTGAAGAAATGCAAAATTATCCAAGTAATTTACCTATTTTAGTAGAAGATGAATTATTTTTATATCCATTTATGATTACCCCAATTTTTATTAGCGATTCAGCAAATATGAAAGCTTTGGATTTAGCTATTAAAAATGATTCAATGCTTTTTGTAGCCCCTTCAAAGCTCGAAAATGGAAGATCTTTTGATGAAATTTATGATTGTGGGGTAGTTGGAACGATTATGAGAAAAGTTCCCTTGCCTGATGGTAGAGTAAAAATACTTTTTCAAGGTTATGCTAAGGCTAGGATTATAAAACCACTTTCGAGCAAGCCCTTAGAGGCTAAAATAGAGCTAATTAAAGAAGAGTTTTTAGAGGGCACAAAAAAAGAAGCTTTACTGGATGTTTTAAAAGAAAAAGTTAGAGCTTTGGCAAATATTAGCCATTATTTTTCACCTGATTTGCTCCGAACTATAGATGAGGGTTTAGATGCTTCTAGAATTTGTGATTTGATTTTAAATACTGTTCGTATAAAAAAGCAAGAAGCTTATCAATTTTTTATCTTAACCGATCTAGAAGAAAAGCTTTTAAAATTAATAGACTTGATAGCCCAAGAGATAGAAGCCAATAAAATTCAAAAGGAAATTAAAAACAAAGTTCATTCTCGTATTGATAAAGTCAATAAAGAATATTTTTTAAAAGAGCAACTTAGACAAATTCAAAAAGAATTAGGTAGTGACAATCAAAAAGAAGACGAAGTTAGAGATTATTATAAAAAATTAGAAAGCAAAAAGAAATTTATGCACGAGGATGCTTATAAGGAAATTAAAAAGCAAATTGAAAAATTTGAACGTATACATCAGGATAATTCTGAAGCTTCTATGATACAAACTTATATTGAAACCGCTTTGGATGTGCCTTTTGAGAAAATAGCAAAGAAAAAACTTGATATCAAAGAAGTGGCTAAGCAGTTAAATCATGATCATTATGCTCTTAATAAACCAAAAGAGCGCATTGAAGAGTATTTTGCTGTTCGTGAGCTTTTAGAAAAACGCGGTGTAGCAGATAAAGATGGGGCTAAGGTTATACTTTGTCTTTATGGGCCTCCAGGAGTTGGAAAAACTTCACTGGCTAATTCTGTCGCTAAGGCCTTAAAAAGAGAACTTATTCGTATAGCTTTAGGGGGCTTAGAAGATGTGAATGAATTGCGCGGACACCGCCGTACCTATATAGGTGCGATGCCAGGGCGCATTACTCAGGGTTTAATTGAAGCAAAACAAATCAATCCTGTAGTTGTGCTTGATGAAATTGATAAGTTAAACAGAAGCTTTAGAGGTGATCCTAGCGCAGTTCTTTTAGAAATTTTAGATCCGGAGCAAAATTCTAAATTTAGGGATTATTATTTAAATTTTAATCTTGATTTAAGCAAGGTGATTTTTATAGCAACAGCTAATGATATAAGCAATATACCTGCTCCTTTAAGAGATAGGATGGAATTTATAGAGTTAAGCTCTTACACTCCAAATGAAAAATTTCACATTACTAAAAAATATTTAATTCCTGATGAACTTAAAAAACATGGATTAAAATCTAGTGAATTAGATATTAATGATGAGACTATAGAGCTTATCATAAGCGAATACACTAGAGAATCAGGGGTAAGAAATCTACGCAGAAAGATAGCTGAACTGTGCCGTAAAAGTGCTAAAAAATTACTTTTAGAAAATATCAAAAAAGTAAGTATCAATGTTAAAAATTTAAATGAATTTTTAGATAAAAAAGTTTTTGAGATAGAAAAGCATGATGGAGAAAACCGCATAGGACAAGTCAATGGCTTAGCATGGACCAGTGTGGGTGGAGATGTTTTAAAGGTTGAAGCGATTAAGATCAAAGGCAAGGGAGAGTTAACTCTTACTGGAAGTTTGGGTGATGTGATGAAAGAATCTGCTAGAATTGCTTTTAGTGTGATTAAGGTTTTAATCGATGAAGGGAAGATTAAAATTCCTAAAAAGATGATTCTTGATCCTAAAACTAATGTTTATGATAGTTATAATTTGCACATCCATGTACCCGATGGTGCAACTCCAAAAGATGGACCAAGTGCTGGAATTACGATGAGTACAGCTATTGCTTCAGTTTTTAGTGATAAAAAAGTTCGTTCTGATGTAGCAATGACAGGGGAAATAGATTTGGCGGGTAATGTATTGCCTATAGGAGGGCTCAAAGAAAAGCTTATCGCAGCATATAAGGCTGATATTAAAATAGCTTTGATTCCAAAGAAAAATTACGAAAGAGATTTAAAAGATATTCCTGATGAGGTTAAAGATAATATGAAAATAATTGGAGTTAAAGATTTTGATGAGGTTTTAAAATACGCTTTGGTTTAAAATCTAGAGCGAGGGGAGAAAAAGGCAAAATATTGATTTTGCCTTTTTTAATAACTTATAGTCCTTCGAAAGGATTGTTAACTACTTCTTTTCTATCTACTATATAAGGAATAAGAGCTACATGTCTAGCGCGTTTGATAGCAACTTCTACCATTTCTTGGTATTTTTTGCTTGTTCCTGTTAAGCGGCGAGGCATGATTTTAAATCTTTCTGATAAAGCATGTTTTAACATAGCTGTATCTTTATAATCAATAAATTCAACTTTTGCTTCTGTGTATTTGCAATATTTGCGAGAGTATTTTCTTTTTTCTGCCATAGTTTATCCTTTAAAATGGTAAATCGGTGTCATCGCTATCATAAGCATCAACATCAATTTCTTTAATTTTTTCTTGGTTTTGGTTAGGATTTTGTGTTTTTGTTTGTGCTTGCTGTGGAGCTTTTTTGAAATTATTTTCACTCATATAAGGATCATAACTTTGGTTTTCATAATTTGAATAATTATTATTAGCTCCATAATTATTTCCACCATTGTTAAAATTTCCACCTTGTTGAGGATTGTTTCCTAGCATTTCCATGTTTTCAACTTGAACGCTGTGCTTAGAGCGCATTTGTCCATTTTGATCATTCCATTGTTCAAATCTTAAACGACCTTCTATAAGGACTTTAGAACCCTTAGAGAGATATTGGTTTGCTACTTCAGCAGTACGACCATAAAAGCTAATATCGATAAAGCAAGTTTCTTCTCGTCTTTCTCCATTTGTGGTAAACCTTCTTGTTACCGCGATAGCCGAAGCTCCGATAGCGTTTCCATTTTGACCATAACGCATTTCTATATCGCGTGTTAGATTACCTACCAAAACAACTTTATTAAACATTTTTTTCCTTATTGAATTTCAGGCGCGTCTAAAGGTTTGATCTCTTTTTTAGACTGTTTGATGCCATGGCTTAGTTTTTCCCAAGCTGCAATTTCTTTTTTATTTTCATATTTTACAATCAAAAATCTTATTACTTCCTCTGTAATTCTTAAAATTCTTTCAAGCTCTGCAATTAAGTTTGTAGGAGCTTTGAAATAAATTACAAAATAAGTTCCTCTTTCGTATTTTTTGATTTTATACGCTAATTTTCTAGTGCCCATTGGAACAACGGTTTCAATTTCTGCACCATTTTTTACAAGGACTTCTTTTACGAATTCCAACTTTGCATTCACTTCCTCTTCGGTAAGCGTTGGTTTTAAAATAAATAAAACCTCATAATGTTTCATATATTCTCCTTTTGGATGTTAAGCCTATGTTTTTCACAGGCAAGGATTTTGCAAAGTTTTTACAATGCAAAGCTTAATTATATCAAAATATACTTAATCTTTACTTTTCGGGCGTCAATAGAGAATGTTTAATTTAGCTTTATGTTGATTATCATTTGTTACTTAATTACAACATATTAAAAAAAATTAATATTTATATACTTGCTTATTTTGATTTTATGTTATTATTTATTTTGATGATACCTGAGTTTAGATAATTAAAATACGGGAGGATATTTCATGCAAAATGCAAAACCTATACGATGGTTTACTTTTATTGTTTTAGTGATTGGCGGGGGAACGGTTTTTAAACTTTCTTCTTTAAAAGATGCTTTTTATGTACCTATGCAAGAATTTATGAATCTTAGCAATACTCAAATTGGGCTTGCGCTTTCAGTATATGGGATAGTTCAGACTGTAGGAAATTTCGCTTCTATTTATATAGCAGATAGATTTTCCAAAAAAATTCTTATTCCTTTTTCATTGATTTGCGTTGGCTTGGTGGGAATTTATATTTCTACTTTTCCTTCATTTTATGGAATTTTGATTGCTTGGGGTTTGCTTTCTTTGTTTGGTGAAGTGGTGTATTGGCCTGTGCTTTTAAAGGCTATTCGTTTACTTGGAGACTCTACTCAACAAGGAAGACTTTTTGGATTTTTAGAAGCAGGGCGTGGGGTTGTAGATACTATAGTTGCTTTTAGTGCTTTAGGGATTTTCTTACTTTTGGGTTCTGGATCAGGTGGACTTAAAGCCGCTATACTTTTTTATAGTGCTTGTGTAATTATTGCGGGTATATTAGCATATTTTCTACTTGAAGATGATAAGATCAGCACTAAAGATGACGAGGGGCATGAAATCAGTAAAAATAAAGCTGCTTGGAATGGAGTTATAAAAGCTGTTAAAACACCTGAAATTTGGGTAGTTTCTTTGACAATTTTTACTATTTATTCGGTGTATTGTGGACTTACATATTTTATACCTTTTTTAAAAGATATTTATGGTATGCCAGTAGCTTTGGTGGGTGCTTATGGTATTATCAATCAATATACTTTAAAATTGGTTGGAGGACCAATTGGAGGCTATTTGGCAGATAAGACTTTCCGTTCTTCTACAAGATACTTGCGCTTTGCTCTTATTTTGGCTGCAGTTGCAATTTTAATTTTTATTTTTATGCCGCATGAAAAGTTAAATATTTATTTTGGAATGAGTTTAACTTTAGGGTTTGCAGCTATTGTTTTTACTATGCGTGCTACATTTTTTGCTCCTGTGGATGAGATTGAAATGCCAAGAGAGATCAGTGGTGCTGCGATGAGTATAGCTTGTATATTTGGTTATTCTCCACAACTTTTTTGTTTCGCGCTTTATGGTTTTATTATAGATCAGTTTAAAGGTTTATTGGGATATCAAATCGTTTTTGCCTTAATGGGATTTTTTGCGATTTGTGGAGTGATTATAACAACTATCTTGCTTAGAATGATAGCTAAGAAAAAAACATTACAAGAGGTAGCATGATGAAAATTGGTTTAGAAACAGAAAGTATGCACCTTTGGTTTCAAAATGGCAGAATGGATATATTTTCTTATATCGATTTTGCTGAGGAGCTAGGTTGTGATGGCATTATTATAAATATTATCAAAGATTTTGGCTTGGATGAGGAGTGGGGCTGTTTAGGAAGCAACGATGAGGGTCATCTTAAAAAAATTAAAGAAAAATTAGACACGTATGGTATGTATTGCGAGATTGATTCTAAGGGTTTTGATAAGGACAAATTTGAAAAAATTGCGAAAGTTTCTCAGCTTTTAGGGGCTAAAATCATCCGTTCTTATGTGCCCTTGACAGACAAAAATAAAAAGGTTAAAAATGCTAGCGATGGAGCTTATGATGATTCTAAAATCACGGCCAAATTTGACAAGAGTGAATTTTTAAGCACGGCAGATGAGATCAAGGCTTTAATTCCGCTTTTAGAAGAGTATGATTTAAAACTTGCCATTGAAAATCATGAATATCAAACTTCTGATGATTTACTTGAATTATTAAATTTGATTCATCATCCTAGAATAGGATTTTTATATGATTTTGGGAATTCAATGATGGCTTATGAAGAGCCTATTAAAGCTTGTGAGAATATGGCTAAGCATACTTTTAGTACACATTGTAAAGATCATATCGTATTTATAGAAGATGATACTAAGTATGTATGTGGTGTACCTTTGGGTGAGGGAAATTTGGATATTAAGACTTGTGTAGAAATTTTAAAACAAGCTGGATTAGATCGTATCAATGTAGAACAATGCTATCCTTATTGTGCTACTTTTAAGAGAGAAGAGGGTACGGGTGGGGTTAAAGAGCTGGGCAAAGGAGCTTTTAAAATTGAAAAGCCCTTGTTTAATGACTTAAAAGCAATGCAGTATTATTATCCTCAAGAGGTTTCTAAAGAACATCTAGAAAGACTTTTAATTTTGCAAAAAGAGGGTTGTGAAAGAAGTGTGAAATATCTAAAGAGTATTATATAAACAAGCTTTGATCTAAAGCTTGTTTGATTTCTTCAAGTATAGCAAAGCGTTTTTTATACATTGAACGCTTGCTGCTTGGAATTTCTTCAAGATTTTTTCGCTTGTGAGAAAGTTCATAATATAAATGATTATTGATCTTGACAAGCTTTCCCCCATTTTCTAGCCAAATTTTTTGATAATCAACAAAATAGCCTTTATCCTCTCCTTTTTGAGAGCGGATTTGATTTTTTTCATGGACTCCAAGCGTGGCATCGAGTTTTAAAGATACACAAAGCATTTTAATACACTCTATAAGCAGGGCAATAGGACGCAATCCGTAGCATTTTTTTTGTAAAGATTTTATTGATATCTAAAACATTAAAATCAGAGTATTGATAACCTTGTATGCAAGAAATTAAAAGCTTATTATCTAAGGTAAAACAAAAACAGCATTGTTCAATGGTGCGTTTTGATATCTTAAAGAAAGTGCCCAAAAACCCTCTTTGGATACATGACGATTGCTTCCTAAGTAGAGTTCAAAATCTTCATCAAATTTGAAAATAATTTGATCTTGGGGTAGAAATTTAAAACTTTCAAGTCCCTTGTTTACATCATAAATCAAAGTTTTAACACGCTCATTAGCGCTAAAGCTTTTATCGCAAAATCTTCTTGTGACATTGTAGCAAGCATCGGGTCTATTTGAAAAAAAGTTCTTTAGGTGTTCATTTCCTTTCATATTGAGCGTTTTTTCAAGAAATTTAACTTGAGGATAGTATAAAAATTTTCTAGAATAAAATCGCATATGACGCCAAAAAATAGTACTTTTGGATTTGTCATTAAAATTAGGTATAGGAAATTTAAATAAATTCATTGCATCACTCTCATGATATCGTTAAATGTTGCAAAAACCATCAAGCTTAAAAGCAAAGCCATTCCTCCATAGCTAAGGTATTCAAAAGCTCTTGGTGGAACTTTGCGTCTAAAAATCATTTCATAAAGATTAAAAAGTATATGTCCTCCATCTAGCATAGGGATAGGCAAGAGATTTAAAATTCCTAAATTGATGGAGATTAAAGCAGTGATAAATAGCAATACAACCAAGCTTTTCTCAGCCGCCTTTGAAGTAAGCTCAGTCATGGTGATAATACCACCTAAATTTTTAGCCTCAACTTCACCACTTATGAGTTTAACGATACCTTTTACTATAAGAGTAGAAGCTTTAATGCTCTCATCTAAAGCATAATTTATACTTTGCATGCCTTGATGATAGATTATAGTGGTGCTTCCACTAGGGCTTACTCCAAGCTGGGCTTTTGAAACAACTTGTCCAAAATCATTATAAGCTTGTCCTAGTTTTGGAGTGATAAGAAATTCTAAATTTTCTCCTTTTCTGTCGATAAGAATTTTTAAGGGTTCAAGACTTAGGTGATTAGAAATTTCATCAAAACTTTGAATTTTTATGCCATTTATAGCAAGTATAGTGTCATTATTTTCAAGTCCTGCTAAAGCTGCAGCTGAATTAGGTGCGATATTTCCTATTTGTGGACTTAGTTTTTGTATGCCTAAATTTCCTATGGCTATGTAAAGCAAAAAGGCTAGGAAAAGATTAAAAAAAGGTCCTGCAAAAAGAATATAAATTTTTTTCATAGGGCTTAAAATACTATAGCTATCTTGATCCTGATTTTCTAAACCAGGTTGCATATCATCTTGCCCCTTAAGCTTAACATAACCGCCTAATGGTAAAGCACTCAAGCGGTATTTGGTACCTTTAAATTCACGCTCAAATAAGCTTTGTCCAAAACCTATGCTAAAAATTTCTACTTTAACACCTAAGGATTTTGCTGCTAAAAAATGACCTAGTTCGTGAAAGAAAATCAAAAAAGAAATAACTAAGATGGTTGCTAAAAATTCTATAGAGTAAAATTTAAACCCAAGAATTAAAATCAAAGCTAAAAAAAGTAAAGATTTCATTGTAATTTTCCTTTGCTTTGCTTAACATAACTAAAAATATACTCAAATCCTGAATAAAGCGTGAGAAATAAAGCAATGTAAAGCAAGATATCTCCACCTATCCATTCCATAGTTAAAAACCCTATGGCTATCATTTGAAAAGTTGTTTTTAATTTTCCAGTAAAAGAAGCATTGACATTTAAATTTTCACTTACCATAACCACGCGAAAACCCGTGATAAAAAATTCGCGCACTAAGATAAGATAAACAATCCATTCATTAGCCTTTCCTGATAGAAGAAGGCCTAAAAAAGCTGCTAGGGTTAACATTTTATCTGCTAGAGGATCTAAAATTCCACCAAGCTTTGTGGTTTGTTGTAAGGTTCTAGCTATAAAGCCGTCAAAAAAATCACTCAAGGCTGCCAAAGCAAAAGTTAAAGCAGCAAAATAATTAATCCAGCTTTGATGTATATTATCAAATTTATAACTCAATAAAAAAAAGAGCAAGGGTGCTAAAATCATCCTTAGCACAGCTAAAGTATTGGGTATGTTCATAAAAAACCTTATTTTAGATTAAGATAAAACTATTAGATAAAATTGTATAAGATTTAGGCAAAGCTTTAGTAAAAAAATATTTAAATTTATATTTTTTTGAAATATAATGTAAAAAATATAAACACCTTGCCTAAAAGAGCAAGGTAAAAATCAAAGAAATTGAACTATCTTGTCAAATTCAAAGCGATTTTTTTGTGGAATTTTCTCATCATTAGAATACCCTAAAGCTATCACCAAAGTAGATTTTTCTTTTTTAGTATCAAGCAAAAGATAAGAATCGAGTTTTTCTTTATCAAAACCGCCTATGGTACAACTTGCTATATTTAAAGCATTGGCACTATAAAGTATACTCGCAAGTGCTATATGAGCTTGTTCTCTTGCATAGGATATTTTTTGTTCTTGACTAAGGGATTGTAAAAAAGGCATATAAGTATCTAAGCGTTTTTGAATTTCTGCTTCACTCATATCTCTTTTTCTAAGCTTATCTTCAAAATAATCTAAAAAATCAAGCCTTGAAACAATGATAATTAACGCCCCGCAATCTTTTACATGTTGTTGTTGATTGCAAATTTGAGCCAGCTCTTCTTTTTTATTGTCATCTTGCACCACTAAAAATCTCCAAGGCTCAAGCCCTAAAGAACTAGGACTTAATCTTGCTATCTCTAAAATAGTATCCAAATCTTCTTTTTTAAGTTTTTCATTTTTAAAATTTCTACAAGAATATCTTGTGCTAAAAATTTCAAGTTCTGTTTTCATCACTTCTCCTTATAAAATTCAACCACTTCATCAAATTTTAAACGTTGAGTAGGGTATTTTGGCTCGTGAGCTTGATAGCCCAAAGATAAGATCACAGCCGTTTCAAAAGGATGCTCAAGTTTAAGAAAATCATCCACCTTATCTTTTTCATAGCCTCCTATCATACAAGAATCAATCCCCAAACTCATCGCAGCTAGCGACATTTGCATCATTGCAAGATAGCATTGAAGTTGTGCAAAATGATAAAGTTCTTTTTCATTCATTGCATCAGTATCGTGAGTATAAATCTTTAAAATTCTTTGAAAATTTTCTTCCTTGGAGCCTGCAAAACGACGAATCTATTTTTGTGCAAATTCATCCTTGCTTTGCAAGTCTTTTCTTGCTAAAAGAATGATATTATGACTCGCACTTGCTACGCTTGCTTGATCAAAACAAAGTTTAGCAAGCTTTTGATTGTCTTCTTTTTTGTCTAGTATGATAAATTTCCAAGGCTCAAATCCATGCGAGCTTGGGGCTAAGACTCCGCTTTCTAAGATAAAATGCAAATCTTCTTCACTGATTTTTTTATCATTAAAAAGTTTACAAGCTCTGCGTTTTGAAATTAGTTCTTTAAAATTCATTTTATTCCTTAAAATCAAAAATAATAATATTAATTATAAAATGCAAAGCTTAATCAAAAAATATTATAGTTTGATATTTTTCTTAAAAACAAAACCAGATTTTTCAAAACCCATTTTTTGGATATAAAATTCATGAGCTTGTGTTCTAAAAAAAACTTGAACTTAGTTCTAATTCTTGATATAATTAGATTCAGTATTATACAAGGAGTTAATAAATATGCGGCAAGGTATTCTTAAATAAACTGTCAATTTGATAGTGGGAACAAAAAGTAGCAGTCCCGTTTCACTTTTAATATGGGGCTTAG